>JAYUBD010000456.1:0-4879 GCA_043740995.1 Caulobacteraceae bacterium
CCGGAGATCAGGTAGAAGAACGGGTTGTAGTGCGACGCTGACCGGAACGGCTCGGGCAGGCGCGACACCATGTAAAAGGTGCCCGACAGAAAGGTCATCGGCATGATCACGAAATTGCCGACCGCCGCGATATGATCGAATTTCACCGACCAGATCGCCGCCATCAGGCCGAGCATGCCCATGATCAGCGACGCGCCGAGCCCAAAATACAGGATCGCCCAGAGGTGCGCGACCGCCAGGTGCGCGAAGGGCAGGACCGCCAGCAGCGTCACCGCTCCCACCGCCACGCCGCGGGTCGCGGCGCCGAATGTGAAGCCCGCCACCTGCTCCAGCGGCGATAGCGGCGGCATGATGAAATCGCCGATCAGGCCATTCATCTTGGCCTGCAACAGGCTCGAGGACGAGTTGGAAAAGGCGTTGCCCAGGATTTGCATCATGATCAGGCCGGGCGCGACGAAGGTGGCGAATTGCACGCCTTCGATCGGCGGAGCGGCGCCGCGAACGGCCACCACGAACACCAGCATATAAAGCAGAGCCGTCACCACCGGCGCGGCGAGGGTCTGGGTGCCCACCTTCCAGAACCGGCGCACTTCCCGCAGATACAGGGTGCGCAATCCCTCCCAATTGGCGCCGTGATAGTCGCGGGGCGCGGGCGGGGTCACCGTGAGCGCGGGCATGTCCTTCATACGGCGTCATGTGCGCCCCGGAGCGGGCGCGCGCAAGGCGCCCATCGGGCATCTAGATGTTGATGCCTGTGGATGGATGCGTGGCGCCTATTGTATCTGGTTAAGAGAAGGTTACGATATCTTGTGGGTGCGTCCTCCCGCGAGCGGTAGGACGCACAACATATAGATCGGCGTCGATGTCCGACGGTGATCGGCCGGCAAATGAAGCCTTGGAGGGTCTCTGTTATGGGTTGGACCGACGAGCGTGTCGAAATGCTGAAAAAACTTTGGCTGGATGGACTCTCCGCCAGCCAGATCGCCAAGCAGTTGGGCGGTGTGACCCGCAATGCCGTGATCGGCAAGGTCCATCGATTGGGCCTGTCGGGCCGCGCGGCGCCGTCGCAACCCGCCCGCCCGGTGTTCAAGGCTCCTCGCCCGCCGCGCCCGATGGTCGCCAGCCCGCCGGTGCATCGCCGCGTGGTGATTGAACAACCCGCCATTACCCCCGCCCCAACGCCTGTTCCAGCGCCGATCGCCGCCCCCGCCGAGATTTGCGCGGTCGCCCTCGTCGAGCAAAGGGGCACCGCCACCGTGCTGACGCTCGGCGCCCACATGTGCAAATGGCCGATCGGCGATCCCGCGACGGACGACTTCACCTTCTGCGGACGGCGCGCCTCGGATGAAGGCCCCTACTGCGTCGATCACGCCCGTGTTGCCTACCAGCCGCACCAGGCCAAGAAGAAGTCCGGCTCCACGGAACTGGCCCGGTCGCTGCGACGCTATATCTGACCCCGATCAGCCTATGATTTCCGCCTGCCTCCTCGAACCCGAGGCAGGCAGGCGCGGAATATTGCGTTAGACTCTACCCCATGACCGATTTCTCTCAGGGGGCCGTCGAAACCAACGCCCCCGCCTTCAGCGTTTCCGAACTCGCGTTCGCGCTCAAGCGCACGATCGAGGACGCCTATGGTTTCGTACGGCTGCGGGGCGAGCTTTCCAAGGTCACCTTCCATGGCAATGGCCACGTCTATCTGGACCTCAAGGACGAACGGGCCTCGATCTCCGGCGTGATCTGGAAGGGTCAGGTCCGGGGGCTGGCCATCCGACCTCAGACGGGCCTGGAAGTGATCGTCACCGGCAAGGTGACCACCTATCCCGGTCGCTCGCAGTATCAGATCATCATCGAGACGATGGAGCCTGCCGGCATCGGGGCGCTGCTGGCGCAGTTTGAGCGTCTGAAAGCCCGGTTGGCCGAGGAAGGCCTGTTCGACGCCGCCCGCAAGCGCGCGTTGCCGTCGATGCCCGCCGTGATCGGCGTCGTGACCAGCCCCACCGGCGCGGTGATTCGCGACATTCTGCATCGGATCGCCGAACGCTGGCCGTGCCGGGTGATCGTCTGGCCGGTCGTTGTCCAGGGCGATCAGGCCGCCGCGCAGGTCCGCGCAGCGATTGAAGGGTTCGCCGCCCTGACGCCGGGGGGAGCAATTCCGCGGCCGGAATTGATCATTGTCGCCCGGGGCGGCGGATCGGTCGAGGATCTCTGGCCGTTCAACGACGAGGCCCTGGCCCGGACGGTGGCGGCGGGCGTGATCCCCCTGGTCTCGGCGGTCGGGCACGAGACCGACACCACGCTGATCGATTTCGTTTCCGACCAGCGGGCCCCGACTCCAACCGCCGCCGCCGAGATGGTGACTCCGGTTCTCGCCGAATTGGCCGCGAACCTCGCCGATTACGAGCGTCGAATGATCCAGTGCGGCGGTCGCCTGGTCGAACATCGCCGCACGCAACTCGCCGCCGCCGCCGCCGGCCTGCCGCGATTGAGCGACCTTCTGGCGATCGCGACCCAGAGACTGGACATCGCCTCCGGACGTTTGGCGGCGGCGCTGGGCGCGTGCGTGGCCACGCACCGACACGCCCTGACGACCATCGCCGCATCCCTCAAGGCCGGTTTGTTGCAACGCCCCATCGAGATCAAGTCCGAGCACCTCAACCGCCTGTGCCTCCGCTTGAGACCCGCCGTTCAGCGCCAGATCGTCATGGCCGCCGATCGGTTGGCGACGCACGACAAACTGCGTTTGTCCTTCAACCCCGACGGCCCGCTCAGTCGGGGCTTCGCCCGCGTCGAACGCAGCGACGGCCATCTCGCGCGCTCGGGTGCGGCCCTTAAATCCGGCGAGGTGGTCAGGCTGGTCTTCCACGACGGCGACCGCGCCGCGGTGATCGATGGGCGAACGCCTCGCAAAACAGCGGAAAACATCGCCGCGCCTCAGGGTCAGCTGTTCTGACCGCCGCCAATTTGCTAAGGGCGCCTGTATGAACGTCCACGACAAAACCTTCGCCACTGTCGGCGATATCGCCGCTGTTCGTTACGGCGATGGAGAATTCACGGTTCTACGACCCGGTCGCTATGTGATCTGCGCGGTTTCCGGCAAAAAGATCGCTCTGGACGACCTTCGCTATTGGAGTCCGGTGCTGCAGGAGGCCTATGCCGGTCCCGCTCAGGCGCTGGCGCGTTGGCAGGCGATGAATCCGAACGGTTAGCGCGCTCGCCGATTTGGTGGCCTCAGCCGCCCCGCTCGTTAAAACCCCTGTGCCGCCAGCGCCGCATACGCCTCTGACGGCCAACGGCGGTGCAACCACCACCACTCGCCCGGCCGCTCCCGAACCCGGGCTTCGATAAAGGCGTTGATGGCGTCCACCCCGGCCTGGATGGCGGCTGAACGGGCGCCGGTGTCCGTCACGGTGATCGGTTCGTGTACCACCAGCCGGAACCGCGCGCCTTGCGTGCGTTGCACCGAAATCGGCTGGATCGTGGTTCCAAAGCGCAGGGCAAGGCGCGCGGCAGCCGGCAGGGTATGGACCTTGCGTCCGAAAAACCGCCCTTCCACCCCGCCGTCGTATTTCTGGTCGTTCATCATCGCGACGGAGCGGCCTTCGCGCAGCGCCTGCAACAAGTCCCGCGCGCCATCGGCGCCCTTCGGGGCGAACATCCTGACGCCGTAGCGAAACCGGCTGCGCTTGATACGCGCATCGACATAGGGATTGTTGGCCGCCCGATAGGTGATATCGCAGGGGATGCCGGCCGCAAGGATGGCGGCGGACATCACTTCCAGGTTCGAAAAATGGCCGGAAATGAAGATCACCGGCCGACCCGACCGGGCGATCGCCGCCAACCTCTCGCCATGCACCAACTCAACCCGGCCGCTAGCCGGGGTAAGGCGGTCGAGGACCGGAAACTCGGCGATATAGCGCCCGAAATTTTCCCACTGCGCGACCAAAATCCGGGCGCGCTCCGCATCCGCCATGTCGGGAAAAGCGATGCGCAGACTGCGCGTCGCCGTCCGATGCGCCCGTGTCCTGGGGCCAAGCGCGCGAAACAGCCAACCGCCCAGGGCCGAGGCGCTATCGACCGGCATGGCGCGGATCAGGGTGGTGAGCAGGTCGTACCCGACCGCTTCAAGGCGCCAAATCAGGTCCTGCACCAGGGGAGAGCGTGACTTGGCCATGCTCCCCAATAGGCGCGTGCGCCCAACGCGCGCAAATGTCCTGCGCGCATTTTGCATGTCCCCGCCGATGGTCTAAGCCTCGCGGATGTTGTCAGCTGACCGCCTTGCCCGACTGGAAGACTTTCTGATCGAACTCAATACGGCCTCGGCCCAGGTGATCCTGCCGTTGTTCCGCGCCGATCACGGTCTGGAGGACAAGAATGCCGATGGTCCCAAGGCGTTCGACCCAGTGACCGCCGCCGACCGCGGCGCGGAGACCGCCATCCGCGCCCTGCTTACCCAGCGCTTCCCCGACCATGGGGTGATCGGGGAAGAGTATGGCGAAGATCGGCCGGATTCGGAGTTCGTCTGGGTGATCGATCCGGTCGATGGGACGCGCGCCTTTATCGCCGGGCTACCGCTTTGGACAACCTTGATCGGGCTACGGTATCAGGGCGAACCCGTGCTCGGCTCAATCGGGCAGCCCTATCTGGGCGAGATCTTTATCGGCCATGCCGGCGCCGCGCGGCGGATCAGCCGAGCCGGAACCACCCGCCTGGCGGTGCGGCGGGGCTTGCCGATGGCCCAGGCGATCATCGCCACCACTGATCCCCACCTATGTTTCACGGCCCGAGAGATGGACGCCTGGAACGCGGTGCGCGCCGCCGTGCGCCTGGCCCGCCTCGGCTGCGACGCCTATGCCTATGCCATGGTGGCGTCCGGCACGAT
>JAYUBD010000457.1:0-14915 GCA_043740995.1 Caulobacteraceae bacterium
TGATCCAACCCATACTGATCGCAGCGATCATGGTATTGATGGCGAGCCAGGTACGATTGCCGATCTGCTCTGGTTTCCGACGGGCGGCGGCAAGACCGAGGCCTATCTCGGACTTGCCAGCTGGCTGATGCTGTTCCGTAGGCTGAGCAATCCATCGAACGGTGGTGTCAGCGTCCTCATGCGCTACACCCTGCGCCTCCTCACAGCACAGCAGTTCCAGCGGGCAGCCTCACTCATTTGCGCGATCGAGCTGATGCGCCGCGAACGCCCCAAGCGCCTTGGCGAGGAGCCGTTCACCATCGGTCTGTGGCTCGGGTCGAGCGTCACGCCCAACACCGACGAGGACGCCGTCCAGAAGCTTTCGGAGCTCGACAACGGCGACGGCCAGAATCCTTTCGTTGTGCTGTCCTGTCCCTGGTGCGGGGTGGAAATGGGGCGCAGGGAGGTTGGGAACTCATCGCGGGTGATCGGGTACCACCGGGTGCGCGATCCTCGCGCGTCGGTGGCCCTGGTCTGCGAGGACCCCAACTGCCCCTTCCATGGCGGCGAACTGCCACTTGAAGTCGTCGATGCCCGAATCTATCGCCGGCCGCCCACAATGGTGATCGGCACAGTCGACAAATTCGCGATGCTCGCGTGGACGCCAGAGGCGCGGAAGCTTTTCGGAATCGATGCGGGTAGCTCAGGACCACCCGATCTGATCATCCAGGACGAGCTGCATCTCATCTCGGGGCCTCTGGGGTCGATGGTGGGTCACTACGAAACCCTCATCGACGAGCTCTGTACCAGTGAGACGATCAACGGCCGGATGGGCCCCAAGATTGTCGCCTCCACGGCCACGATCGCGAGGGCAGACGAGCAGGTCCATGCGCTGTATGGGCGTGAAGCCCGCCTCTTTCCTGCGCAGGCGCTCCGGGCCGGTGATTCATTCTTCGCCGAGGAACGGCCGGACATCCCCGGCAGGACATATGTCGGCGTGTTGGCCTCCGGCCTTTCATCCCATGTCGTGGCCCAAATCCGGACCACCGCCGCCCTGCTTCAGGCGCCTGCTACGCTCAAGGGGGAAGCGAGCCCTGCAGCACTGGACCCCTACTGGTCCCTGGTCGCCTATTTCAATAGCCTGCGGGAGCTTGGCCGTGCATCGACTCTCATCCAGGCTGACATCCGGGAATATCTGAACTGGATATGGCAGCGCTCCGGAATCAGTGAGACGCGCACGGAGACAATCGACCGACGACGCTTCATCAATCAGGACGTCGAACTCACCAGCCGGGTGCCCAGTGGCGAGATTCCGGAGGTCCTGGAGCGCCTGTTCACCGGGCTGCCGGACACCGGAACGGTGGACGTGTGCTTCGCCACCAACATGATCCAGGTGGGCCTCGACGTCCCTAGACTAAGCCTGATGATGATCGTCGGTCAGCCGAAGGGGGCATCAGAATACATCCAGGCTTCAAGTCGCGTGGGACGTGACATCAGCAAACCGGGCCTGGTGGTCACCAACTACAATCCCTTCAAGCCACGTGACCGTTCCCACTTCGAGACCTTCCGGCAGTACCACGAGGCGATCTATCGCTACGTGGAGCCGACCAGCGTCACCCCGTTCTCCCTTCCCGTGTCGGAACGGGCGATCCACGCCCTGGCCATCGCCCTGATCCGTTGCTTCGAACCCGGTTTGCGTGACCGGCCCGGCGTCGGGCCTTCGCCTGAATTGCAGCTGAAGATTGGCAAAATCATCAGCCGCCGTGTCGTGCGCGTGGCGGAAGAGGAGTTAGGCCGCACAACCACTGTCCTTGAACAGTTCTTCGCGGACTGGGCCCGAAAACAGCCAGAGCGATACGGCGACTTCGCACCGATACCCCCGGAGACCCGCCCCCTCATGATCCCGGCCGGACGCATATGGCGCGATGGTGAAGACCCGATCCCCCGTCCGACTCCGTCATCGATGCGCAACGTTGATGCCGAGAGTGAGGCGCGCATCGTCAATGCCATCACAAACGAAGGACCCTGAGCATGGCCCGCCCAAGCCGTGGCCGTAGAGCCGGTCCCGCCCTCAGAACGGCGAAGCCACGCCCCCTGCGCCGTTCGCAGCTAATCAGCCCTTTCGGCGTCGGTGCGATCAGCGACTTTCGCGGCGATGAGGCGCTCATGTGCGCTGGTCTCGACGAGTGGTTCGCGCGTGAAAGCGACATCCCGCCCCACCTCCGCCTAGAAGAGGCGCGGCTGCAAAGACGTCTGGGCAAGGCATTCTTCGTGCGCCCCCCCGAACATGAAGGCCAGGATCAGCGGCGCAGGAAGATACCCTTCGTCCGCTTCCCCCGGTGGCACTATTGCCCGCAGTGCTTCAGGATGAAGAAGGCGACCTATTTCCAGGATCAGCCGTATTGCGATCCTTGCAAGACCGGACGGCGGCGACGGATGATCCCGGTTAGGATCGTCGCCGTCTGCGAGCACGGCCATATCGAGGACTTTCCTTACCGCCTATGGATTGGCTGCACCTGTGCGGACGACGACAGCGCGCGGCTACTCTTCAAGGCCGGCCGTAGCTCGGCGGGCCTTGCCGGCATCCACATCTCTTGCGAGTCGTGCGGCAGAAACAGGTCCCTGGCCGGCGCGATGACCCCGGAAACTCTCTCCACGGCCGGGGCGACCTGCGCTGGTAGTCGCCCCTGGTTCGGCGACGAACAGACCAGTTGCGGGCGCATGCTTAAGGGCGTCCAGAGAGGGGGCTCGAACGTCTACTTCCCAGTCGTCGTGAGTTCGATCTTCGTACCCGACGAGCAGACTGGCCGTGACGACCGGATCATGGCGCTCCTTGAGGACCCGCTGATCTGGGACCAGCTGGCGTCCTCAGCAGAGGGAGGGCGAATCGACCGCGGCCGATGTGAACTGATCGCCTTGCTGAAGGTGGTTGATGCGGACCGTCTCTACGAACTGGCGCAGGCGAAATTCTCGGATTCGACACCGCCAGACTCGGAGCCAGCTTCCGAAGAGGATTTCCGACGCCAGGAGTACACCCTTCTGCGCCAGTCCCTTACGGATCCAAAAGCCGAACTCGTCAGCGACTGGGTTCCTGGAGACCGGTACGGCCCCCTAGGCGACTTCATCAACGGGGTGGGGCTGGTCAGGAAACTGAGGGAGACTCGTGTCCTCTGCGGCTTCTCGCGGCTTGAGCCCCTTTCAGACCCCGAAGATGACGATGTCCAGCCGATCGCCCGCTCGCAGGAGGTCCGCTGGCTACCAGGGATCGATGTCCACGGAGAAGGCGTCTTCATCGACTTCAATCATGATCGTCTGTCCGCCTGGGCAGAGAGCAGCGCCGTGCGCCGCAGGCTGGAACCGGCTCTAGCCCGCTTCGAGTCAATTCGCGAAAGGCGCGAGCAGCCCCCTTCAGGCGCTCATCCGCGCCTTCTCTTTCTCCACTCCTTTGCCCACGCGCTTATCAAGGAGCTTACGTTCAGCTGTGGATACGGCTCGTCCTCTCTGCGGGAGCGACTCTATGTCGACATCGCCAATCCTGCCGCGCCGATGTCCGGCGTTCTCGTCTACACGGCGTCGGGCGATGCCGACGGCACCCTGGGCGGGCTGGTAGCGCAGGGAACGCCGGATAGGCTGCCGCGCATCATCGCCGAGGCACTGCGCCGCGCCACCTGGTGCTCGAACGATCCTGTATGCATGGAGAGCGGTGGGCGTCCGGCCGATTCAGGCAACCTCGCAGCATGCCATAGCTGCGCGCTAGTTCCGGAGACCAGCTGTGAGCAGGGCAATCGACTACTCGATAGAGCGACACTCGTTGGAACGGTGATGAACCCAGGGTTGGGGTTCCTGTCAGACCTTATCCCGGGGCGCGGACCAGCCGTTCATGCTGAGGAGCTAGCTCTATGAGCGACGCCCAGCTCGAATTCCTCCGTGGACTGCACGAGGATGCCGCGGATGCGCCCGAAGACGGTGGCGGCGCTGCGGAAGCATTCACCCGCCAGGTGTTGGAGCGCCTTGCGGATGCCGGTTACGTCGAGAACCCGATCCCCCTATGGGCCCAAGGCAACTTCGGGCCGGCCCGCTTCCGGATCAGCGGCTACGCTATGGACGAGGAGCAGGAGCGGCTGATCCTCTTCACGACGCTCTATGGTGGAGAGCCGGGCCTGCGGACAATGGGACTCGACGAGGTCAGGACCGCCGCCGAACGGGCAGTCCGGCTGTTCCTCGAGTGCGCCCGCGGACGCGCAGATCGTATTGAGCCGGCCGACAGCGAGGCTGCCGATCTTGCCCGCACCCTTGGCGAAATCCATCACCGGATCAGTTTCCTTCGGGTGATCGTGCTGTCCGACTACCAGATGCAGCAGCGCAAAGTCGAAGAAGCCGAACTTGAGGGCACGAGGGTCTCGGCCGACCTACTGGGTCTTGAGCGACTGCAGCGAATCCTGGGGGACGGCCTGACCCGCGATGATATCGTGGTCGACCTCGTGGCCATCTCTGGTGAACCGCTCCCGGCCCTTTCGGTCGAGGCGGAAGGAGCCGGATATGAGACTTGGCTTGCGGCGATGCCGGGCGAGGTGCTCGCGCGGGCGTACGAGGACTACGGCGGCCGCCTTCTGGAACTGAACGTTCGCGCCTTCTTGGGGGTCCGCGGCCGGAAATCCGTCAACGCGGGACTACTGGCCACGCTCGAATCCCGGCCTGCCGACTTCCTGGCCTTCAACAACGGCATCGTCGCAACCGTCGACGACATCGAGTGGGAAGACCAGGGCGGGGTCGCAATGATCCGCAAGCTGACGGGTCTGCAGATCGTCAACGGCGGTCAGACCACTGCATCGATACACAGGGCCTCACGCGCCCTTAACATCGACCTCGGCCCGGTTCGGGTGCCCGTAAAGATCATCCGGGTGCCGCGTGATGACCTCTCCCGAATGGTCACCGACATCTCCCGCTCCGCCAACATCCAGAACACCGTGCAGCCCGCCGACTTCTCGGCCAACGATCCGTTCCATGTCCGAGTCGAGGAGCTGGCCAACAACGAGTGGCGGCCCGACGGTGTCACGCGGTGGTTCTATGAACGCGCGCGCGGCAGCTATGGCGCACTCGAAGCGAAGGCGGGTCTGAAGGCCGCCGACCGGAAACGCATCGCGTGGGAGACCCCCAAGGAACTCCGGTTCTCTAAGACCGACTTGGCGAAATACCTGAGTGCCTGGGAGGGCTTCCCCCACCAGGTCAGCGGTGGCGCTCAGAAGAACTTTCAGCTGTTCATGCAACGGCTGAAGGACAATCGTCGCAATCCGCCTGACGAAGCCTGGTACCACCGGTTCATCGCACTCGCGCTCCTCTTCCGGAGCACCCAGAAGATCGTGCGAGAAGAGAAATTCAGCGCCTATCAGGCCAACATCGTTGCCTACACAGTGGCAGGACTTTCCTGGATCGCCGCCGGCCGGATCGACTTCGAGCTTATCTGGCGAAACCAGTCGATTAGTCCCGAGCTCGCGGCACTGATCCGGACGTGGTCCCACGAGATTGATGAGGTGCTACGCGAGACCGCCGGCACGAAGATGCCGACGGAGTGGGCCAAGCGCCCGGAGGCTTGGGAACATATTCGCGAGCGGCTTCCGGCGCTTTCCGATCCCCTGCCGCCGGAGCTTGCCGGTGCAACCGGCGGCCCCGCGCGCCCGACTACTTCTCCGGATGGGCTTCACGCGGCCGACCTGCAGATGATCAATCAGTGCCGCGCCATCAGCCCTGAAGGATTTCTGGAAATCATAGGCTGGGGCCGCCGGAATGGACTTCAGAAGTGGCAGACGGATATCCTTTCGACGGTCATGGGCTACGCAGCGTCCGACTGGGAGCGCAGTCCATCGGTCAAACAGGCCCGGTGGGTGATGGATGCGAAGGTTCGGTTTGACGAGGCCGCGGGCTCACCCGATCTGGCTGACCTCGAGAGCTAGCCGGCCTATTCACAGGGCGTGGCGAAAACAGATTAAATTTGCCGGATCTTCGATCCGTTCACGGGACCTGAGCCTACCCGCGGCGAATGCGCCGGAGGTTGGCGCCGACTCGACTCATTCACGCGGTTCGATCGACTTGATGTCGAGCGCCTACGTGCACCGATCACTCCGCGTCTTTCGCCTTCGATTTCAGGTGAGGGCCGCAATCAACCAGCATAGCTCGCGCCATCACATTCACATGTCCACATGCAGGCGTCTTGGTGGCCGCCGCGGTCGTGCAGTCCCGCGATGTGAAATCCTTCGGCAGCCGGGCGAGCAGCGCCGCGCCGGGATGCGCCAGATTCTGAGCTCTGAGACTGTCGCTGGTAATGTTGTCCACGCGCTGGTCCACCCTCATCGCTTCGAACCGCAGACCCTCGACATGGATGCACGCACCGGGCGCTACGTAGAGAAGGCTCTTGCCTGATTTCAGGGAGTGCGCCGCTGGCGACCCCTCACTCGCGTTTCGCAGCGTGTCATCTTCGATCGCGAAGATGTTTTCGATGTTTCCAAGCCCGCGCGTCCAGGCAGTGCTCTGAAATTGGTCACCCACCAGCCGCTCCAGCTGCGGGCCGTATAGATATCCCAGATACACGTCATATTTCGGCAAAACGAGGTTAAGGGCCTGGGCTCGGAAGTCCGGGAAGAGCCACAGGGCCCCGCCGACGACGCCGGTGAGGACGCCTGTAATCGTCGCCAGCGCCTTCAATGCCTCTGACGTCCAGCTCAACCACTCCAGCCATTTCGGTTTTTTCCCAGCGTCAGAGTCTTGAGGCGCACCACTGGGAGAGGCCCTGCCGGCGGCAAGTCGTAGCGTCTGCCGCAACGCCGAGTGCATCTCGTGGCGGGTCGCCTCGGCCTGGAGGAGCGGTTCAGGAATGAAGTCGCTGTCCCGCAAGCCACGATCGCCACTGGCCCCGCGCCCGGCTTTTGCAATCTTCGCCTGGAGCGTCCTGAATTCCCGACCATATCCTTCCATCAGTGCCTTGAAGCCCCGCACCGACTGCAGCAGAGCATCCTCAGTCGCGAAGCCTTCCGGAATACGAAGATCGGCGAGCGTCTCTTCGAGGTTGCCTACGACATCGGCGAAGAACTGGTTGACCCGGTCTGACCCGACAAACCTCTGGTTGCGCGTGATCTTGTAGCCGCGCATCCGTTCAGAGTATTCGTGGACGTGGCTTTGGCGAAACGCCGTCAGATAAGCGATTGCAGCCGCGATGTTCTTCGCCATGCCCACACCCCAGAATCCCCATGCAAGCTGCACACAACCTATGCGTAGGGCAATGATGAAGGTTCGGCATGTCCACTGCTTTAGATTGCTTGGCTTTGCCGTAACGTATGGTCGCTCCTACGCTAGGCTACCGCCTGGGCGTGCCGGAAACAGCCGCGCGGACAGCTCGACGCCGTGCTCTGTCAAACCTGCTCGCAAGGCCGCGAGATCGACCTGCGCAAGCTCCTCGGCGATCCGTGCGCGCCGCCGGTCGAAGTGGGCGCCCTCGATCGAATCCGACGGCAAGATGACGGCGTCGAAGTAGGCCTTCAGCCCCACGAACACGAACGCTCCGTGAAGGACCCCGCCATAGCTGCGCGGCTCAGGCCGCCAGGGCGACACGAGCGTGCCAGTCAGGTCACTGACCAGTGGACTGATCGCCTCAAGCTCTGTGAGATGCAGATGCAGCGCCTCATGAATGATACTTTCGGCGAGCCGCCAGGCTGCGACCTGATCGTGGCGGTCCGGTACCGAGACGAAGATCCGGTCGCGCCACTGTGGCTCGCTGTGGCTGACGTCGTACCCGGGATTGGCCTGCAAGAGATGCAGGGACGCGACCCGGGTCGCAACGATCGCTGCCAAGCTCGGAGCCCACGCAATCGCCGCGGCCGCGTTGGCAAACAGGCCGCGGTCACCGTCCGAGATATCAGCGAATTGGAGGCCGCCGTCCCGGACGTGAGCGGCGATCGCGGGCGGCGGTGCGACCACGCGGGGCCACAGCCAATCCACATCTAGCGGCGCGGCCGCAACCGAGATCTCCAGTCCAGGAAGTCGCCAAGGTTCATCCAGGCGCGGGGTCACCCTAGCCGCCGTGGGCGGTCTGAAAGGAATAGACCAAGGTGTAGCGCTCGCCGCGCTGGATGGTGGAGACCGCATGGAAGGATTGCGGCGAGATCGCGAAGGCCATGGCCGAGCGATGGGCCGGCCGAAGGATGCGGCGGACGTCGTCGGCCGCGGCGCTGCCGAACAGCAACAGCAGGCCGCCCTGTTCGACCGCCCAGCCGCGGTTGAGCTGGATCAGCAACCGGTGCGTCTCGCCCTTCGGCCGGTGGTCGTTGTGGACTCGGATGGTCTGGCCTGGGACCAGCTTGTGGGCGGTCACCTCGGTCAGCCGGAGCGGCGCTCCGACGATGGACTCCAACATCACGCGTTGGAGGGCGTCCACGGTCTCGTCGGCCAGCAGTGGCTGCAGATCGTCAGGCAGCGTTTGCGGGTCGAGATGTAATTCCCACTGCTCGTAGAAGCTGGCGACGCGCAGCTTCCAAGGCGCGGTCGTCTCCATCCAGCTGAGCGCCGCCTCACAGAGCTCGGCGGAGAGCGGGGCCGCGTGGGTGGTGTGAGCGAAGGGCGCAGTGCGCACTTCGGCCTCGATCAGCGCCAAACTCATGCCGCGCGCTCCTTCAGGTACGGGGCGAGCAGCGTCTCCATCCGCGCGATCAGCAGCGTCTGGTCGGCGCAGAAGACGGTAGGATTGTCGTAGCCGGTACCCTCTTTGAAGCGGTGGGTGACCATGCCGCCACCGCAGACCTTGAGCTGCGGGCAGGCCTGGCAGATCGCCGAGCTAGGCCGCTGCGCCAAATGGTAGGCCCGGAACTCCGGGCTGGCGGCGACGTCGGCCAGCGCGTTGCGGCCGAGCGCCCAGGTGGCATCAAAACCGTCGCCGAGCGGCGAGCTCTTCAGGGTATCGTTCTTTTTCACCGCCCCGTCGGTGTCGATGACCAGGATGCCGTAGTCGGTAAGGCCGATGCCTTCCTTGACCCCAGCACCACCCAGCAGCAGTCGCATCATGTCGTCGAGCAGGCGGCTGCGGAACGGAGCCGGGTCGGCGACATAGCGGTCGAGGATGCGGCACATCCAGGCGCCGTATTCGTGAGATTCGGTCGAGGCCTTACCGAATGGCAGCACCGTGTGGTTGCCGTCCCGATAGAGGAAATCGACGCTCGGGACCCCGAGGCCTTTGAAGTAGTCGTAGACCCCCTCCGGGTCGGAGCTCGGGTCCACCACGCAAAGCACGCCGGAGAACAGCAGGTCGGCCGCCGAATGCGCTTGAAGGCGTTGCATGCCGGCCAGCACCTTGGCGTGCGTCGAGCGCTGGCGCAGGTCGACCCGGAATCGGTCGTGGACCGACGGCGGACCGTCGAGGCTTACCGACATGGTGACGTCGTGCTGTACGCACAGATCGAGGACGGCGTCAGTGATAAGCACCCCGTTGGTCTGGATGCTGATCCCGCAGGCTTGGCCCAGTTCAGCGCGCAGGGCGGAGAATAGGCTCTCCAGCCGCGGCAACCCGAGCAGCAGCGGTTCGCCACCATGCAGGACGATCGAGAACGGCCGATCCTGGGCGCGCATCAGCGCGCCAAGCTCGGCCGCGACGAGAACCTGGGTGCCGGCGGCCATGCGCTTAGGCAAGGTCCGCCAGCTCTCGTCGCCCATGTGGTAGACGTAGCAGTAGCTGCAATCGAGATTGCAGCGGCTGGCGACCTTCAGCAGGACGGTGTCGACGTGCATGACGGCCGCCGTGCAGGTCAGCGGTTGTGGCGGTTGAAGGTCCGATTGTAGCTGCGCGGCACGTCGATGGTCTCGGCGCGCACCTCTTCGATCAGCCGGCGGATCGCCCGGCTGTCCAGGGGCACGTCCAAGTCCAGCTCAGACGTGCGCGCCTTCAGCGCCGCGGCCGGCAGGGTCCCATCAGCCATGTGCAAGTCTCCACTCATGCAAGCCGCTATGATACGCCGCGTCGCAGCTGAACAGAAGTTTTCCGTCAAAAATCTTAGCGGCCCGCTGGCGGCAATATTTCGAGCGGTTGCCCCGCCCGACCACAGTGCGCACAAGTATGTCTATCTCTGGTGCGCGTATTCGTATGTCCAAGATAGGCAAATACAGAAAAATCCAAGTCGATTATTGTCATAAGGCCGGGAGAGCGGATATTAAAGGTTGTTCGCGACGTATCTTGCCGGATAGTTCTAAGCTTTTGCCGCTAGATAATCCGTGGTCGCTGCCGAATATATCGCGTCCGGCTGGATGGCCGCGGCTAGCTTGCCGCGGATTTCCTGAATAAGCGGTGCTGAGGCCGGATGGGCTTGAGCCTCCAGCGCGCTGACCGCGTCGGCCAGGAGGCCAAGCGTCTCCAGATGCGTCCGCCGCGCCTGGTTAAGCTCGACGCGATCGAGCTTCAGGATCTTCACGGTCGCCTCGCCCTGAGCGCTAGTCCATGTAGGGACATCGCCCTTGAACTTGATATGCGCCCGGGGGTCCTCGGGCCCGCCCGGATCGAGGATCAACGGTGCCTCCGCGGCGATCGGATGATGATGATTACGGGCACGCGCGGCCTCGTCGGCCAGCGGGAATTGATCGATCTTCCGGTACTGATTGCAGTCGGCGCAGGCGTAGTACAGGTTCGACCAGAGGTAGGCGACCCAGTAGTAGCCGGGCCGGATCTTACCGCCGATCTGCTTGACTGCGCCCTTCGGGCGATAGTGCTCCACGTCACCGGCATAGTTGGCCGCGAACCGCGCCTCGCAGAAGCAGCACTTGTGGTGCTGCGCCACCTTCAGCGTGACCTTGACGATCTCCGGGCCATAGATCGCCTTCTTGAACGTGAAGGTCTTTTCGCCCGACTGATAGAGTGCCGGCGTCAGATCATACGCGGCCTGATTGGTCGCAGTCAGCGCGACACCCTTGGCTAGGATGGCGGGCGCAGCGGGTTTGGCGACCCTGATCACGGTTGGCGGGCGTCGAGCATCTTGGCTGCGCGGCGGATCACCTCCATCGCGTCCCTATCCTCTGCCGAGGGAGTCGGGGACAATGACGCCGCTAGGGCCTCCAGCTCGACAAGCTCACGCCGCTCCTTCGGCGTCGTCCGGCCTTTCTGCAGCAGGGCGGTGCGCCGCTGCAGGGCGAACGTAACCTCAGGTGAATAGGGACTGTCCATGTCGTAGAGCGCGCTGGTCACCAGCTCGTCCAGCCGCCAAGTCTTAATCACTTCCGGATCGTTGACGATCACGGCCTGCCCGTCCTCTTCCCGCACGACAGCGAGGTTGGTGTCGAGATAGGTCTGGGCGAGCAATGGGCTGTGCGCGGTGGCGATGAATTGGACCTGTGGAAATGCGGCCGACAGGTGGTTACGCAGCTCCCGTTGCCAGCGAGGATGCAGGTGAAGGTCCAACTCGTCGATCAACACTATCGCTGGCTGGGTGAGCGGATTGTCGACGTCCGGATAGTGCCGATAAAGCCGCCAGGCCAAGTCGACCGTCCAGGCCGTCATAGTCTGATAGCCCAGGCTCAGCGCGCTCAACGGCACTTCTCCGTAAGGGGTGACCACCTGAACGCCGCTCTTTCCGCCGCGCGACCTCGGCGTGGCCGGGCCGTAAAGATGGATGTCCTCCGCGCTTTTGAGGTCCGGCAGCAAAGTCACCAAGGCGGCCTTTACCGCCTTGAGCAGATCCCCAGCGTGCGGCTGATCCTTCAGTGAGGCGTAGTCCAAATCTTCCAGGATGCGCTGCGCGTCCGACAACTCCAGCGAGGCGTCGAACAAAGACGCCGTCGATTCCGAATCATCCTCCGGCGCGTCGCCCGCGCCATTGGTTACGTGCCGTGCGGCGCCATAGCCGATCACCAAGGGCTCCACGAAACCGCGGCGGCGGACGGAGGTCGACTTGATCTTGTCGAGGCCTCGGCCCTTCATGGTGAAGCTCGCCTCGGTTTTCAGCCGCGTTACGCGGCCGCCAACCTGACCGAGGGCATGGCCTACTGACAGTTCCGCGCCTAGCCGAATGTCTCGCGCGCCCATCCGCGCCAGACCTTCAATCGCGTCATTTTCCCGAGCGAACAGTTCAGGTTCGATGCGTGTGGGTTTCGGTGCGTTCGGCTCTGCACCTTCGGTCTCTAAGCGAGGCCGCATCACGGCCAAGCACTGGAGCAGCGTAGTCTTCCCGACCCCATTGTCGCCGAGGATCAGTGTCCAGGGCGCGGGCTTGCCGTTGCTGTCTTCGAGCAGCAGCATCTGGCTCTCCCCGAAAGAACGAACATTGGTCAGCTCCAAGCGGGTGAAATAGACAAACGGACTTCCTGCGACGGCCATGGGCGGCTCCCACGAGCTTGCGTTTCGGCGACCTCACCGCAAGACTCGTGCGCCCTACATCGCAAGACTCGCTGCCCGGACCAAGCGATCGCCGTCGAGCGTCTGCCTAGAGCATCAGAATCCAGAGGGCCGCGACGGGGTCCCAGGCGGTGTGGACCACTATGGCTGCCAGGAAGATCGCCATGGCCCGCAAGCCGAACGCGTGGGCCATCTTGATGAAGCTGACCTTTTCGTTCACGCCGCGTCGCTCGTAACGCACGCAGCTTAGGAGGCCTTTGACGAGGTCGGTCTTGCGGGCCGGCGTGGCCCAGATGTTTACGAGGTCGATCGCGTCCATCCGATAGGACACCGAGATCCTCAGGGTGAGGAAGGCCCAGACCGCGCCGCCAAAGAGGTAGCCGGCGGCGGCGGCGAACAACACAAGGGTTACGAGGGTCTTGGCGACGTCGTTCGTCGGGCCAAGGGCCGAAGGCGCGACCGCGGCCAGCAGGGGTATCAGGACGCCCAGCACGGTGAGATAGCTGGTCGCTCGGGCGTCGGCACCCTTGCGCCGTTCACTCTCGGCGTCGAACAGGCGCCGAGCCTCGTCCAGCAACACCTCGACATCCTTATCGAGCTTAGCGGCCTTCACTGCCTCGAGGTCGGCGCGCAGGCTTTGCGCCTCCTGCGCCTGATCCACATCGTTCGGCCGTTCGTATATCGGCCAGATCCAGTCCCACTGGCTCACCCGGGACGCCTTCGCAATAGTTCGTCGACTAGCGCAGCGGTGATCGGCTGGCCCGTCCGCGTCTCGATCCAGGCCCACTGGCCGTTAGGGTTGATCTCCAGGAACCAGAAGCGGCCATCCGGCGCCTGGACGAGGTCGATAGCCCCGAAAGTCAAGCCGAGTGCGGCGACCAAGGCGCGACATCGGTCCGCCAGCGCCAGAGGCAGGTCGATGGCCAGGTGCGGCAACTCGATGCCGTTGCCGCGACGCCAGTCCACCTCACTCTCCGCCTGCGCCTGAGAGTGGATCGCCGCAGCGAACACGCGGTCTCCCACAACGGTCACACGTACATCCGTTGCCTTCTCGATTTCCCGCTGCAGGATCAGCGGGGCGGCGGCGATGGCGGCGGGGTCGCGGGCGACCGCCTGACTGATCCGAGAGGTGAAGATAACTGCGTCCTCCTCGCCTTCGAGCCGAGCATGACGCAGCGGCTTTCCCACCGTCGTCGGGCCGGCCAGGAACGCCTCTAAGGCGGTGGGGTCGTTGGTGATCAGCGTCTCGGGGACCTCGAATCCTAGCTGGCGCGCCAGCACCAACTGGCGCGGCTTATCCTCGGCCAAGGCGATGGCGGCGGGGTCATTGAGCCAGCGCGCGCCCAGACGCCCCAACAGCGTCTTCAGCAGCGCGCCCCATTCCGCGACGCAGTAAGCGTGCTCGCGCGGGTCGGAGACCGCCTCGGGTATTGCGGCGGGCTCGGGGCGGCGAAAGTAGGCGGCGGTCACGTCCGCGCCCCGGACGGTGCGGTCCGCCAGAGTGATCGACCAGTCGTCATCGCCGTCGACCCCAAAGCTCACCTCAGCATCCGGCAGTCGCTCGGTATTGAGGCGGTAGTACCGCTCGCCCCGGCGATCCAGCTCTCGGACGACGAAATCGGTCGTCAGATCCCGGGCATTCGTGACAAGCAGGATCACTGCAGGCGGCGCGAGACCGGCGGACCGTCGCCCCAAGCGTCCGGATGCGTCAGGTTAAGCGTAAAGGTGTGGTCATCGCCCTCCACCTGCGCTTGGGTCTTGGTCGAGACTTCAGCCAGAGAGCCGGCCGACACATCGGTGTCGTCGCCCTCGGCGTTGACCTTGGTGAAGGTGCTGGTGTTCGCCATCGACCAACCGGAAACATCGGTGTCGTCTTGCTCGGCGCGGACCCGGGTTATGGTCGAAGTGTCGCCCGCGGCCACCCCAGTCTCGATGATTGGACGCAGGCCGCTAGCGGTGTCGACCATCCATAGACTCAGGTCGGGGTCGTAACGTCCGGGAATTTGGGTGTCGCCGGTGCGGGCCACTGCATAGCCGGCGAGCAAAGGCTGTAAACGGCGGGGCAAGGCGACGATGTCCATAGCAGCAATCTTAGCACGGATTCGGATTGGCCTGAGTAAGCCTCCGCTCTTCTACAGCGCGCCCACGGGGTGTGATCGGCGGTCTCACGCTGCAGGGCGTGGTCGCGGGTGGCGAAGACCCGCTCGTGGACGCGCTCGGTGTTGAGAGTGTGGAAAAAATCGCTCCATCAGGCGTTGTCCCAGCAGTCGCCCTTCCGGCTCATGGAGGACATAATCCCTGATTGGGCAAGGGCTCGGCGATAGGCCTCGGCGACGTACCTGATGCCACGGTCGGAGTGATGGAGACTGTAGCCGCCGCGCGGTCAGACCGGTTCATAACTTATAAGTTGTGCGCCATAGCGCAAAACATACTTGACCGGCATAATGAGCCGGCACTATGAGCTAGGTAATTCGGCACCCTAACTTATGAGCCAGCAATGCGCATTGCCTACTATCGTGTCTCCACCGGGGATCAGAGTATTGAGGCCCAACGCCAAGCGCTCGGGGCGGACTTCGAC
>JAYUBD010000458.1:0-4823 GCA_043740995.1 Caulobacteraceae bacterium
TTGGTCGCGGTGAAGGCCATCCACCTGGGATGGCGCCTGGCCCACTAACGAGTCAACAACGACGCCCGGATCTAGGTCTGCCCGGCGATCGCCGCCAGCGCCTGCCAGGTCAGGGCGGCGCCGACCACGGTGATCAGCGCGGCCGAGGCATAGGGCGCGCGGCGCGCGAGCGTGGCGAAAGCCCCGGACCAGCGCGCCTCCATGTGGCGCATGCCGAGCGCCGCGACCACGCCGACCGAAACCATCGTCGCCGCCAGGCCGATCGAGAAGCACAACACCAGAACCGCGCCCATCGCGACCTGCTTCAGTCGCAGGCACAGCAGCAGTATGGTGATCGAGGCCGGGTAGGTCGGACCTCGTGTGGCCGGACAGGTTGTGCCAATCGAGCGGGGCAAGCGTTTCGCCGTGGAGTTGTCCGGCTCGGATTCGGTTCATCAAGTGTACACCCGCCAAGGTGAAGTTTTCACGACGACGGACGGTCGCGCGACCGGATGCTGATGGGCCGTTTTCGACCCTGAGCTATCTGGACGCCGCAGAGGGTATCTCCTTCGGCGCCGAGTTTGCCTTCGACCTGAGCGCGTACCACGGCAGATTGCCCAGTTCCGGGTGTGCTTTCTCCAGGTGAGTAATCAATGGGACGGCGGCGGCAAAGTCGCGTCGTGCGTAGGCCGCATTTATCTCGCGGAGCTGGGGGCCGACATCGTCGGGCGCGATTTGGGCGGCGGCTTCAACGTCAGCATCAGCGGCGGCGCTTCCCATTCCACCATCGGTGCTGGCGCGCAGGAGCCAGGCGACGATGCTTGGCTTGATGCGAATAGAGGCGTCCAGATCAGTTCGCGCCAAGGCTTTATCACCGAGGTCCAGATAGGCGGCCGCGCGGTCGAGAAACTCTTCCGATGTCGTCGTGGGCGCCTGGGCCAATTCACGCTCCGCCCCTTCCTTGTGGTTTGACATCCGTTCAATCGATGCGCGCCAGAGATGGGTGTTTTGGGCTAGCTCCGGATGAGACTTGACGAGGCGGTCGAGATCGGTGCGAGCCGCCGCCAAGTCGGATTTTCGCAGTTCGAGATAGATCAGCTTTCCAAGGACGAACGTGTCGTTCGGCGCGAGGGTCAGGGCACGGCGATAGGCTGTTTGCGCGGCTTCGGGATCGCCGGTTTTGGTGGCCAGGATGCCGCGAGCTCGCGCAGCCACGATCTCTGGCGGCCCCAAGGCGTCGGCCTTGTCCGCGTCGGCGGTCGCGGCCGGATCGGCGAGCCAGGCGTGAGCGACGGCGCGGTCGGCCCAGGCCAATTGCGACTTGGGATCAAGCGCGATGGCGGCGTCGAATTCGCTCAGAGCATCCTTGAACCTCGCCGCATTCAACAGGGCGTTACCGCGGTCCAAATGGCCATCAACGGTTGCTGGATGAGTGTCGATGGCGGCAGCGTCGTTCGCCGCCCGCGCAAACGCGCCTGCGGGCGCGTAAACACCTTCCTGACCCAGCTTGGTGAGCGGGTCTACCGAGGCGCGCGCCTCGGCGGCGGAGATTTCAGGCTGGAGGGTGCGCTGGCTTGCGACCACGCGGAAGGTATGGCCGGTGACCGTACCAGATCGATGGTAGGCCACGCCGGCGATCACAGCATCAAAGTCAGCCGCTTTCGCGATTTCGGCCGATAGGTTGACGCCGGGTGGGAGCACCACGCTTTCGTCGGTCTCAATGTAACTTGGGAAGTCGACGACATACGGAGCGTCCGGATCTCTGGACGCGGGGTCCCGTTTGATTTCGGGCGGGCCACCTAGCTCAACGTGTTGCAACTCGAGGCCCGCGCCGGACCAGTCGAGCTTGCTCGTCCCGTCCGCTACCAACCTCTCCTCGCTTGTAGCTGGATCCCAGGAAGCCGACACGTGGGTTGCCGTGAACGCCGTATGCACGCCGCTCCAATAGGCCTTTAGCGCCGCGTCCATGCGCTCAGGCGGGACTGCAGACAGTTGAGCGTGCAGCAGAGCGCCCGCGTCACCGCGGAAGGTCGTTTGAAGTTCGGTGGGTTCGGGCGCAGTGACACCGCCGGAAGCATCATAGCGGATCACCTGCAGCATCTGCGGCTTGGTCGATGGCGCGGGTACTAAATGCACAAGCCGGCCGTCGGTCGTATCAAGCGGAAGGACCCAGCCATAGGCGGGCGTGGTGAGGTCATCCAAGTTACGATCGCCTTGGCGCGCTCCGTCCAGCCAGTAGATTTTCTGGCCCAGCGTCACGCGCACCAGCACGTGATTGAACACGAGAGCCGAAGGCAGGTGGCCTGCCAAGCTATCGCCCCAGGTCGTGTTCGCCAGCACGGGCGCGGCCGGCACTCCAAGTTCTTGCAACAAAGCCAGGAGAAGGGAGGTCTTTGCCTTGCAGTCGCCGTAGCGCAGCCGCCAGGTTTCGTCGGCGCTTTGAGGCGTGTAGCTGCCTGAAGCCTCGGTGTGGGCCAGGTAGCGCACCTCTCCTTGCACGAGCTGCAGGGCGGCTCCTGCCCGGGCCTTAGGGTCGGTTGAGATTTTTGCGATCAATTTGGCTTGCACGGCCACTGGTGACTTCGGGGTGAGTTCGGCGGCCTTGGCATAAAGGGGGGCCATGATCTGGGCCACTTCCTTCCAATCGGCCAAATTGGTGAATTCGACTTCTCGGCCGTGCTGGAAGCGTGCGGGTGCGTGGGCCGGCGGAACGGGCGGACGGATGTCCTCCACATCCAGCGCCGCCGTGGTTACACCGCCCGCCTCGGTTTGGCGCAGCGGCGGAAGGTCGGCGGTTTCCTGCCATCGCACGTGGAGTGAAGAAGGCCAGTGTGCTTCAATCCTCAAGTGACCCACAGGCGTTCCGTCCCAACCGGCAAATAGCGCAGCGGTCCGGGCTTTCAGCAGTGGGTCGGCGTGGCGAATGGAGACGGCGATGTCCAATATGTCGCCCACCTGGAGCCCTTCCGGCTGAAGCAAGGCGGTGAGTTCACCGGTGAGCATCGCCTGCTCAAGTCCCGTCTCGCGGCGCAGCACGGTGAAGACGCCGTCCTTGGGCAGCACGTCGATCGTCCGGCCATCTCGAACAATGCTGGCGTGATGGAACGTGAGGGTGTCGCTCCAGGGCGACCACTGGAAGGGAAGAGCCCCCAGGCTTTGAAGGCCGCTAGCCGCTTGAACCTTGGCGCGAACCTCGTGGAATTCGCTCCAGCCACCCGAATCAAAGCTGAACTGTGTGTCGTTGAGAAGGATGGTAACCGGTAGCTCCTTCAGGTCAGCCTTCTCAGCCGCGAGGTCAGGCGCCTTGAGTACCCACGCTGGGACCGCTCCGATCTGTGGTGTGTTTGCCCCTTCGACCGGCCTCGTTTGCAGCGCCGCGCCAGCCAACAGGCTCGCGCCGACCAACAATCCCCGCGTGCAATTCAACGCAGTTCCCCCCACGAACGCCTAAGCCGTCGGATTTCACAAGCAGCGGTCACAGCGAACTCAACTAAGAAGCCACGGGCCGTCTAGGAGCGGCCTCGGGGCAGCCTATCTGCGCGACACCAAATGAGCCACGGAATTGTGAGTTTGCTCTATGGGCGCAGGTCGGGCGGTGGCTGAAAGCCGTGGCGCGCCCCCGCTTGGACGGGGTTGATCTGGAGGGAGCTCATGAAATCTGGATCGCGCGGCGACCGCTAAGAAGTCAACCGCGCCGTTCCGGTCGCGATCAACCTGCGATCGCGCCCAGCGCCTGCCAGGTCAGGGCGGCGCCGACCACGGTGATCAGCGCGGCCGAGGCATAGGGCGCGCGGCGCGCGAGCGTGGCGAAACCGTCGGACCAGCGCTTCTCCATGTGCCGCATGCCGAGCGCCGCGACCACGCCGACCGAAACCATCGTCGCCGCCAGGCCGATCGAGAAGCACAACACCAGAACCGCGCCCATGGCCACCTGTTTCAGTTGCAGACACAGCAGCAGGACCGTGATCGAAGCCGGGCAGGGGATCAGGCCGCCGGTCAGGCCGAAAATGATGATCTGGCCGGTGGTCACCTTCCGGTCGGCGAAGCGCCGGCGAATGTCCTGGGCGTGCGCCCGCTGGTGGGCGTCCTGAAAGCCCGGCGCGGCGACGTCGAGGCCGCCATGATCGTGGTCGTGATCATCGTCGTCATCGGCGTGATGATGGTCGTGATGATGATCGTGGTGATGATGATCGGCCTCCGCCGCCTCCTGGCGTTGTTCGCGCCAGGTTCGCCAGATCATCCAGCTGGCCACGGCGAAAATGATCAGGGCGGAGGCCAGCTGGAAATAGGGTTCGGAGGTCTGCAGGTTGAGCCGGGCGCCGAAATAGAGACCGCCAAGTGCGATGGCCCACACGATGGCGGTGTGCGACAGCGTCGCCGAAAGGCCCAGCAATACGGCCTGGCCCACGGAGCCGCGGATGGCGACGATGAAAGCGGCCATCATGGTCTTGGAATGGCCGGGCTCCAGCCCGTGCAGGGCCCCCAGCAGGATGGCGCTGGGGATGAACAGCCACAGATTGACGCTGCCTTGCCGCAACAGGTGGGCGATGTCGGGCATCAGAGGTATTTGGCCAGCTGTTTGATTTCTTTGAGATCGGCGGGCGTGGCGTCGTCGAGACAGTTCTCGAAATGGTCGTGGATCAGTTCGCGCTTGGCGCTGGTCACCGCCGCTTCGACCGCGTGCAACTGTTGCGCCAGGTCGACGCAGGATCGGCCATCCTCGATCATGGCGATCACCGAACGCAAATGGCCTTCGACCCGCTTGAGGCGTTTGATGATGTCGGTGTGGGAGCCGTGGGACATGGCTGTATCCTATCCCCCCTGATAGGATATGCAAGGATAGG
>JAYUBD010000459.1:0-4817 GCA_043740995.1 Caulobacteraceae bacterium
AGGCTTGTGAGGACGCCGCCCGGACCCAGGTGTTCAAAGTCTTCGAGTAGGCGCTTTGCGCGACCATGGGCGTCTGCGATCAGGCGGCGCCTCCATCGCCTTTGGTTCCTCGACTCTGACGCGGCGCGCAACGCGCAAAAACGACCAGTGTCGCACTCATACGTCGGGCGTGTATGTGATCTTGGCTCGTAAACCGGTCGCTGACATTTCAAGGTCGGCGCGCCCTCCGAGGCTACGCGCCAAGCGCTCGATCAGGAGCGTTCCGAAGCCACTTTCACCGCTTGGAACCACAGCGTTTTCCGTGGTCTCGCGCCACTCCAGGACCGCGCCTTCAGTCGTGCGCACGCAGCGCACGGTCAGATGACCGCCCGGGGTTGAAAGCGCCCCGTATTTTGCAGCGTTGGTTAGAAGTTCGTGCACCAACAGGCCGAGGCTCACAGCAGATCGCGCAGCGATTGTCATCGACTCGCACGAAAATTCAACTTGGTTGGACGGCCCCAGGTAGGGCCCTAGTTCGGCCGCCAGGACTTCGCGAACTCCAACCCTATCCGCCCGACCGTTGAGCAGGAGGTCTTGTGTCTTCGCCATCGACTGGATCCGGTTGGCCAGCGTCGCCTTGAACTCGGCGACCGTCTTGGCGGTTCGGCCCGTGAGCATCGCGAGCGCCTGCACTGTCGCCAGGATGTTCTTCACCCGATGGACCATTTCGGTGGCGAACAGCACTTGGCGTTCATCGACCTCAACCTGTTCGGCCGCGTCCACCGTCAACTTGGTATTCGCCTGGATGAGGGCTTCCCGAGCGAGGCGTTGCCCCGTCATGTCCCTGCAGATACAGAGCACGCCGCCCACGCCGTCGCCCTCATCGATCGGATTGTGCTCGTAGGTCCACCAGCTCCGCTGGAGAACGCCGTCGCGGAGGACTGACACCGGTTGCTCTTCGGAGCAGGAAGACCCTTCCCCGCGAGCCACAAGATCGATCTGCGGGCCGATGACATCCCATATCCCGGCCCAATACTCGCGGGCTTGGGCCCCCAGGGTCGCCGGATGGTTCTGCGCCCCGGGCGTATCCCGGAAAGGATCGTTGTAGAGCATGATCAGCTCTGGCCCCGCCAAGGTGACCATCGGATGATGCGAACTCATCATGAGCCGGACGACAGCCTTCAGGCTCGCGGACCACGCCTCCGGGGCGCCAAGCGGTGAATTCGCCCAGTCGAAGGCGCGGATGAGTACGCCCATTTCACCGCCATCGCGCAGAAAGCCCATGGTCGCCGGCGCCGTTGATCCCGATCGAGACTTGTCCATCGTCTTGGGCAGGCGACCCACTCCCATTTCCACGGTCGAGCTCGCGCTCCCGACATGTTCTCAAGAGTGGCGGCGGTAGCTACGATCGGGCCAGGTATCGAAGAATCCTGGAAACGGCCCGACTTCCGGCGGCGACACTCGCGGTGATCGATGACCCCGCCCTCACCCGGCTCCTTAGATATGTAGCCGGAAGCGCTACCGCACGCGTGGCATCCTGCCACGCCAAGCTTGGGACCCAATATCATCACGTAAGGTGGAGGTTGCCCTGGGCCATCCCCGGGAACCTTGACGCAGATCAACAGCGCCCGCGCGCTGCCGCGCGGGCTCCAGAGAAGCGATCACGCCGGGGCTCTTCAGGGCATTTTCCAAGTGTGTGAGGGCAGCGCTTCCACTCGCCGGTGGGGGGCACGGAAGAAGGGCGACCAACCACATCATCGAGCCGCCCTGGAGGCGCGTCTCACTTAAGGCGATGGCGCCTCCAGCGCGGCGACACCCGGAAGCGTCTTGCCCGCCATCCACTCCAGGAACGCGCCGCCGGCGGCCGAGACGAACGTGAAATCGGCCGCCCCGCCGGCGGCGTTGAGGGCCGCCACGGTGTCTCCTCCACCCGCCACTACAACCAGCCTGCCCCGTGGAGCCAGCGCCGCCGCGGCTCTGGCCGACAACTCGCCGGCCTGGTCGAGAGTGCGGAGCCTCATAGTTCGACGTCCACCCGAGCACTCGCCCACCGTCTGCGGGCCTCGTCTCACTTCATTCGCTGCGCCCGATAGAGGCCGGTTCGCTGGCGGTTCAAGAACCCTATTGGCAATAGTGACGCAGGCCATCGCTCCCAGAATAGGTGCGGCTGCGTCGGTCGTAGCTGCGGTACTTTCTGGCGCAGTAATCGTCCCAGCTCGCGTTGGCTGTTCGCGCGTGTTGCGCCTGCTGCGCTGACCCGACAATCGCAGCGCCAAGCGCAAAGCCGAGGATGCCGACGATCACGGCTGAAGAGCCGTTGTTGTCGCGATCGCCGCGGCGGCGCTGGTAGTCGCTGGCCCACCGATCACGCTCCGAACTGTCGCGCTGCCATTCTCGGGAGTCTACCCAACGGCCGTTGTAGTAGTAGCGATCACCATGCTCCGCGTTTTGGCGGGGTCTCGCGATATCCGGCGTCGCTGTATTGAATTTGTGGGCGCCAGGCGTCGCCATAGGGGCGCGGCTGCGCCACCGCACCCTGGGTAATGATCGCGTTGATCACGCATCCGACAAGCGGGACTGTGAGCATCCGCATTTTAGACTCCTCCGATCGCACTAGCGATGGAGACAGTTTGAGGAAGAGCCGGCCTCGATGCTTTGACGAGGACCGATCTCACCGGGGCTACCGGCGCACGATCCGTGCAGATCGGACGCCTCGCACTGAGACCGGGTCCGGGGGCGTGTTTCACGCCACCGAAAGAGTCCTGGCCCGAACAACGCTAGCTATGGCGTGGAGGCCAACGGCGGGAGCAGCCTTCGGCGGCCGATGTTCGAAGTTGACGTGAATCAACACCGCCGCGTCGCAACAAGCGTATATAGACGCCAATATCCGCATCCGTCCTGCGAACAGCGGTTCCGGCCGGTTTCAGGCTAATTGGTGTATCGCCATGATCTCGTTCAGTGTTGTCAAAGAGCCGTACGGCTGGGCTGTCCGAATGGGCGACCGGATGACCACACCCTTCCGATCACGGGACTTGGCAATCCTCGAGGCAAACTGTCTGGCCGACGCCATCTGCCGCCACGGCGCGCGGGCGGAAGTCGTTGTGGAAGGCGCCGCTCCGCACGAAACGCTGCGCGAGACCGAATGTCCGAGTTGGTCTCCGTCGGCCGCGGCCCTGGGCCGTCGGTGGAAGTGGACACTGTGAGATCGTTGGGGTCTTGGCCCTCTGAAGAGGTCGCAAGATCATGCTGGGCGAAACCGACGCGTTCGCGAGGCTTAGGTTTGATCGGCCGGGCGCCCTGATCCCATCGCTCCGCCGCCTCCTGGGCGATACCGGTTTCGGGCCGCCATGGGACGATGAGGCTCCGATCCGGGCGGAGCTTTTTAGCGTTGAACGCTTGGAGGACCATGCGCGCAGCCTTGCCGTCGCGCAGACAGTGACACCCGGGGTGTTGAAAGGCGCTTCGTTGACGGCACGACTGGCCAACAATGAAGTGGTCCTGGTGGCGGCCTACCGCGACATCGCTGAGGCCATCGACGCGGGCGCGGCCATCACTCCAGCGGCCGAATGGCTGATCGACAATTTTCACCTTGTGGAGAAGCAAATCCGCGAGATCCGCGCCGATCTCCCTTCGGGATACTATCGGCAACTGCCCAAGCTGGCCGTCGGGCCTCTTGCCAGGCATCCCCGAGTGTTTGGAGTGGCCTGGGCGTACGTTGCCCACACGGACAGCCTCTTCGATCCGGAGATCCTGCGTCGCTACCTGCTGGCGTACCAGGCGATTCAGCCGCTCACCATCGGCGAGCTTTGGGCGGTGGCGATCACGCTGCGCATGGTGCTCGTCGAAAATCTCCGCCGGATCGCCAAGCGTATCATCGATAGCCGCACAGGTCGCCGCACGGCGGACGCCGTGGCGGACAGGCTTTTGGGCGCTGACGGCCGGATCGTGGAACCGGCCGCGTCAGTGCTGCCGCAGAATGCGCAGGAGCCGTTCTCCGCCAGCTTTCTTGTCCAACTGTTCCATCGGCTGCGCGACCAGGATCCTGGAATTGCACCCGCGTTGGCCTGGCTCGATGACCAACTCGCGAAGCAGGGAACCACCGCGGACGCGGTTGTCCGCGATGAGCACCAGCGTCAGGTGGCCGGAAGCCTCACGGTTCGAAACATCATCACCAGCATGCGTCTTATCTCCGACGTCGATTGGACGGAGTTGTTCGAGCGCGTCAGCTTGGTTGACGGCGTGTTCGAGCGTGCTGACGGGTTCCAGGAGATGGATTTCCCGACGCGCAATCTCTACCGCAGCGCCGTTGAGGACCTCGCCCGCGGCTCCCCACTCACGGAAATAGACGTCGCCCACGCAGCGGTGGCGGCCGCCGCGAGGGCGGGTTCGACCGCTATTGACGCTCCCGACGGCCGCCTGACCGACCCGGGTTACTACCTGATCGCCCGCGGCCGCCCTGGATTCGAAGCCGACATCGGGTTCAAGCCGGCCGCGCGAGCTTGGCCCGGGCGCATCTATCGTGCGCTGGGGATCGGCGGCTATGTCAGCGCGGGCTTCTTCGTCGCGGCTGCGCTCCTAGCCATACCGCTTTCGGTCGGTATCAGCACCGGAGTGAGTCCGTACTGGCTGCTGTTGCTGGGCGCTCTCGGCCTGATCCCCGCGGTGGACCTCGCTGTCGCCCTGGTCAACCATGTGGTGACGCAGGGCTTTCAGGCCACACTTCTGCCGGCGCTTGAGCTAAAAGGCGGCGTCCCGCAGACCCTGCGCACGCTCGTCGTTGTCCCGACGCTGCTGACGACGCTTGAGGACATTCAACAGCAGGTCGAGCGGCTCGAAAT
>JAYUBD010000460.1:0-4802 GCA_043740995.1 Caulobacteraceae bacterium
GGGAGCGCCCCGCAACGCCCCCAGAAGGAGGGGGAGGGAAGGCGTGTGACGCCCGAGCTCTTGCCGATGATCACGACGGTGACCCTGTCGCGCGGCGCCATGCGGATGGCCAAGCGCAAGGTCATCGTCAAGCGGCTGACCTCGATCCACGACCTGGGCGCCATGACGGTGCTGTGCACGGACAAGACCGGCACCCTGACTTCGGCTGAGATCAGTCTGGCGCGCAGTGTGGGGCCTACGGGGGTCGAGGACGAACGCCCCTCCCGGCTGGGCGCGATCGCCGCCACCCTCGGGGGCGACCGCGGAGCCTTGGACACGGCCTTGATCTCCGCAGTAGCAGACGCCGCCAAGGGCTGGACCCTGCTCGCCCGCCACGCCTTCGACTTCAACCGCCGAATGGGCTCGGTGCTGGTGAACGGTCCCGATGGACCCCTCCTGATCGCCAAGGGCGCGCCCGAGGCGCTGTTGTCCCAATGCGCATCGAGCCGCTCGGGCCCGCAGATTCTGTCGATGGGCGCAGATGAACGGACGACGGTGCTGGAGCGGGTGCGCGCCTTGGCGCAGGAGGGCTTGCGCGCCGTCGCCCTCGCCTCGCGCCCGTGGTCCGGCGACAAGACTGAGGTGACCTCCGCCGATGAAACGGGGCTGACCTTCGAAGGCCTGTGCGCCTTCGCCGATCCGCCCAAGGCGACCGCCGCCGCCGCCATCGCGCGCCTGGCGGCGGCGGGGGTCAAGCTGAAGATCCTGTCTGGCGACGATCCTGTCGTGGTCCGGCGGTTAGCGGGGCTGGTGGGTCTCAGCGCCGAGCGCGTGCTGTCGGGCGCCGACGTCGCCGGGCTCAGCGACGATGCGCTCGCCGTGCAGGTCCGCGGCGTTGACGCCTACGGCCGCCTGGCGCCGGATCAGAAGTCGCGTCTCATCAAGGCCCTCCAAGCCCGGGGGGACGTGGTCGGATACCTAGGGGACGGCATCAACGATGCTCCGGCCCTGAAGATCGCCGACATCGGTCTGTCGGTGGCCGGCGCGACCGGCGTGGCGCAGGCCGCAGCCGACATGATCCTGCTGGCGTCGGACCTGGAGGTCGTGGCGGATGGGGTGGAGGAGGGACGCAGGACTTTCGCCAACATCCTCAAATATGTCCGCATGGGGGCCAGCTCCAACTTCGGCAACATGCTCTCGATGGCGGCCGCCTCGCTCTTCCTGCCGTTCCTCCCGATGCTGCCCACCCAGATCCTGCTCAACAACCTGCTCTACGATGTCTCGGAGATCGGCATTCCCTTCGACAGCGTGCGACCCGAAGCCGTGGCGCAGCCGCAGGTCTGGGACATGCGCGCGCTGATCCGCTTCGCCGCTGTCATGGGGCCGCTCTCCTCGGCGTTCGACCTCCTGACGTTCGGCGGCCTGCTCTTCCTCTTCCACGCCTCTCCGGCGGCGTTCCAGACCACCTGGTTCCTGGAGTCGATGGCCACCCAGATCCTGGTGATCTTCGTCATTCGGACGAACGGTCGGCCCTGGAATGATCTCCCGCGGCCGCTGCTGGCCGCCTCGTCGCTCGGCGCCTTGATCGTCGCCATGGTGCTGCCCTTCACGCCGGCCGCCCGCCTATTTGGCTTCCAGACGCCGCCCCTGGCGATCACCGGCGCCCTCGGGCTGGTGGTCGTGGTCTATCTAGTCTGCGCAGAACTCGCGAAGCAGCTGGCGGTAGGGCCATCGTCCAGGCTGGCGCACACCCAAATCCGACCCGCGGCTCGGTGACCCTAGCGGTCGCGACCGCCGAACGCCTGTTGCGGGATGTCCCGAAGAGGGCGTTGTGGTCCGGTGGCTCCTGTGAAACCGCTGAGCCCACGGCGTCAGGGATTGGTGTCCAGCCGCTCATTTTCGGCCGCAATATCCGCCGGGGGCTCGGGGAAGGTGTTCCAAGGCAGGTCCTTGTGGAGCGTAAGGGACCAGCGGCTCAACCACTCGTCGCCGTTCGGTCCCGCATAGGCGTCAGCGATCCTGTAGGCTGGGTCCCTCATGGCACGATCCAAGGTGATCGCGTGCAGGCCATTGCGGCGCAGGATGCCCGCCAACTGGTCCACGCTGTCCGCGTTCAGCCGGGTGGCGTGGAGCAGGAACACGAACGAAGGCCTTCGCCCCAACAGGTCAAAGCCTGCCATCCGATACCAGAGGACCACCTTGGCCGTGTAGTCGAGATAGACGCGCTGAACTCTTGCCGCGCCCGCCGTGTCGTGGCGCACGATGGCGTCGTCATAGGGCAGGGCGAACAGATAGTCGGAGTTTTCCATGGTCACCGGCGCCACGCGGTAGCCGTGGGTGGTAAGCCAAACTTCGAAAGTACGCCGGGTTTCGATCGTCAGACCCGTTTCAAGATAGGGATGGCGGAACCACCGAAGCGGGCGGCCGCGTGCGGCGATCAAGGGTCTGAGGACCCGGTCCGCGCGGCTCACTTCGGCGACGTACTGATCGACCGAGGTCTTGTTGAGGGAGACGTGCGAATAGGTGTGGTTGCCGAGGCCCATCCCGGCGGCCAGCCACTCGTTCATCAGTTTAGCGTGCTCAACGCCTCCATCACCTTCCAACTTTTCGGCGACGACGAACCCCGTAGCCGGCAGGTGATGATGCCGGAGGCCGTTCAGCAGCGTCTTCGTGGTGAGCTGTGCGTAAGAGGCGTCGCTGGTGAGCGCCATAGTCGGGAGGTCGTCGAAGGTCAGCGCGACCCCCTCGGCAAAGGCGCGAGACGCGCAAAAGCAAATTGCTATGGCTAGGGCCGATATGATTGAGCGCAGCATTGATCTCTTTAGTCCTCCACCAGGAAGGCTCGCCGCCACTTCGGTACAGTCCCACGATCGGCGTATTGGGCCGAGTAATGCAGGTTGTCGGGTGCGGCCAAAGCCCGGGGGGCCCAGAGCCGTCGGATCACCAGCGCCTTCAAGGAAGGCGCATATATCCAGGCACTCTCTTTGGAACAATCGCCTGGGTGGGGCCTTCGCGCGCCTTTTCTTTCGAGTTCAAGGGATTTGCCGGGGTCGGCGCGTAGAGTTGATGTGAGCTCCCGGTTGGCATTGGCTGAAAAGTGCGGCGCAGCCGCCCTGCGGGCGCATCGGCACAGGTACATGGGATGACTGACCATCCTCCGTATCCGCCGGGCGACCCTTCGAATGCCGCGGTCTCCGCCGTGCTGGCGGGAAATCGAATAGAACTGGTGCGCTTCTTCGCACTTCGGCTCGGCTCGTCTGCGGCGGGCGAAGAACTGGTCTTCCAGATCGATGCAGCCCTTGCAGAGGGACGCTTTCGACGCTCCGGAGATGATGACCTCGCTAGCCTTTTTCGGTTCGGTTCACAACTTCTCGCGGCCCAACGAGGCTGTGAGCGGGCGGGCGCTGTCACCCTCAGGCTCGCGGGGACCGGAAGCGAGGCTGCGGCTCAGTTTGAGCCGCACCACCACCGCGCCATGGCCGTCATCGGACGGTTGTCGGATTTGTCGCCCGACGCGCTGCTCGTTTTGAGACTCCGCAAATTGGAGGGTTGCAGCTTCCTGACCGTCGCCGAAGTTCTGGATATATCCGTGGAACAAGTGGAAGAACGTCTGCGCCTCGCCTTGCAACAATTGACAGAGCGTTCCCCGGGAATGGGGGTGTCGGACGCTCCCTCAGTACAGACTGTGGCCATCTCCAGCGCGCCAAGCGATGAGGAGCAGACCGAACGCTGCGACTGTCATCCGGCGCCGAACCCCGCCGTGACTGCGAAGCCCAAGCATCGCCGATGAAATTTGAAGTGCGTCTCCGCAAATGGGCCATTGCGCCAGCTCCGCTCGTTGCTCGCAAATTGGCGGCTGAAGCCGTCGCCCACCCTGGGTTCACATCGACAAATCGAGGGCCATCCACCCCTTACAGGTTCTTGAATGACGACGTTTGATTCAACGGGCGCAACTGTGCCATGCGCTTTGGTCTGTTCGTGGCCGTCGTGCCGGGCCCGCGAAAAGGGCTCCGACCGTGGGAGGTTAAACAATGTCCCAGTCGAAGCCCCTGACGCTTAGGCGGACCAAGAGCCGCCCAAGAGGCCGAACCTATCGGCGGTTGTAGTAGCCGTTGTTATCGCGGTTGTTGTAGCTGTCCTGACGATCATGGCCGTTTTCGTGCGCGTCGTGCATGCGCTGGTGAAGCTGCTCAAGCTGCGCCTGGGTCGTCTCGGGGTCGAATTCACCGCGACGCTGGTCGGAGTCCGCGTGGGCGCGAATCCGCTGCATGGCCCGATAGAAGCTGGAGGCTTGGCGCCGGCTGTAGGCGCCGTCGCTTACCCCGTGCTGGATGCCTTGCCAGATGTGTTGGTACTCCTGGTTGAAATCGACGTAGCTGGCGCCGCCATTGTTCCAGGAGTTGTCGTCGTCGTGATCTTGAACAACCGCTGGCTCCGGGTGAGCCATCGCGATCGCAGGGATGGCGGCTGTCATCGCGCTCGTCGCCAGCAGAACGATAAAAAGCTTCTTCATGGTTTTGTCTCCAAGGTTGCGTCCCGATAGGGAGCGGAATGCACAGAGAAGCATCTCGGCTATGATCGACGCCTGAGCGCCTCGGTTAGTTCGCGTTCATTGTCGTGGGCAGAGGAGCGACGAACCTTGATTGTGCCTCGCCACCCCTTTGCCTGAGACGACTGGATTCGCCGACCCGGGCCCATGGCGATACGTACGCATCCGGTGAGCACCGCGGCGACGGCGGATCGGCGGCGCTGATCAGGCGGCGCGGCTGATGGCGGACTGTGGCCAGTTCCACGGCAGCAGCTCGTCCAGCTTCTGAGCGGGG
>JAYUBD010000461.1:0-4800 GCA_043740995.1 Caulobacteraceae bacterium
CAGCTGCGCCAGGTCATAAACGAAGGCCGACAGGCTGTAGTCGCCGCTGGGCGCGTGCGCGCTGTCGCCATGGCCCCTGAGGTCGGGGGCGATCACATGATAGTCGCGACGCAGATCCTGGGCTACCCAATCCCAGTTCCGACAGTGGTCGCGGCCGCCATGAACGAGAATCAGCGGCGGGGCCGCGGCATTGCCCCAGTCCACATAGTGCAGCCGCAGACGCTGGGAGATATAGCTGTGCGAGGTTGGATCGAGGCCGGGATCCGACTCCCCCGGAGCACTGCCGCCAATGTCGGAAATCGCCATGCCTGTCCCGCGACTCCGAGACCGCGCCGCGGTCAGGCGCCGAACAGGCCGCGCGATTCGCGGAGCCTCAAGGTTTCGATGACGTCGTCCAGCACGGTCAGCATGCGGGCGCGAACGTCCGGGTCTGATAAATCCCTAAAGCCGATCCGAATATCGCCCTTCAGACTGGCGCCGTTCAAGGGTACGCCTGCGGCCATGATTTGATTGACGATGCCCTGCCGGGAATCGTCCGATTCATAGGTGGCGGACGCCGCCAGGGCGCCCAGATAGATCGCCGCCTTCTTATTGGGCGTCAAACCAAACACCGATCTGTCCTTGCCGGCTTCCTTGACGGCGAGGCCCAACGAAGGGTTGCTGGCGCCATGCAGGGCGGTGACGCCATATTGCTCGCGCATCCAGCGGGCGAGGTCGTCGAGAACCGCCGCCTCGTCTTCATCGCAGCTGGCCCGCACTGATTTCAACCAGCCGGCGGTCGTTTCATTGCGGCCTTGAGCCGCGGCGCCGCCGCCCGCCGGGCGGCGCTGTGGGGCGACCGTCGCTTCGCTGACCGCGCCGCTTCGGCCGTGCACCGACGTCGTCAGGATTTGACCGCCGGCGCTCGCGCTCCGTTGGACTTCCAGGGCGTAGACATCCCCGCTCGTGAGTTGGGTGCTCAGGAACCGCACCAGGGGTTCAAGGTCGGCCGGCATTTGATCAACGACAAACACCAGGCGCATGCGCCCTTGTTCGAGATTGGTTTCCACGGACCGCCAATAGCTGGCGGGATCCACCTTTTCGCCGACCAGTTTTTGAAGCGCCGCGTCCGCCGCCGTCTTTCCGTTGGCATAGCGGGTGGCGAACGCGGCGTGCAGACGGCTCAGCGGCCAGATCGACCGCGCATTGGCGGCCGCCTCCATGATCCGCCCAATGACTTCGTGGCCCGGCGTCGGCGATGCCGACAGAACGACCGCCGCCAGAGTCGGCGCGCCCTCTGCGTCCAGATAGAGAAAACTCATTTCCCCATCTCCGCCTTCGTCGCCGGTTTGGCGCGCCAGGGTCAGCCAGGCCGGCGCCGTGTCGTCGCCCGCGCCCCAGCCGAGCAATTGGGGATGGTCGGCCAGGATACGCCGGACCTGATCTTCGGATTCGAACCGGGTCTCGCGAATTGGGCTGAGCGCACCGTCCAGGGAGAGGTGAAAATGTGAAGCTGCCATGCGACTCCCTTAACCTCCGCCGACCGACCGCGAAAGGCGTATTGTGGCGACCGCGCGCCCTTTTGGGGGGCCGGCGGAGGAATCTGATGATTGCCTATTCAACGCTCGGTGTGAACGATATGGCGCGCTCAATCCGCTTCTACGATGCCGTCTTCGCCCCCCTTCTCGCGAAGCGCGAACAAACCAGCCCCACATGGACCGGCTATGTCCGCGCCAGCGACCATGGACGAGTCTTCCTGTCGCGGCCGTTCGATCGTGGCGTGGCGACCTCCGGCAACGGCGCCATGCTCGCCTTTTTGGCGCCGGACCGTGCGGCGGTGGATGCCTTCTACCTCGCCGCCCTCAGCCATGGCGGGTCCGACGCCGGGCCGCCCGGCGTGCGCGAAGGCATGGACCCGATCTTCTACGCCGCCTATGTCCGCGATCCAGACGGCGCCAAGCTGTGCGCCTTCGTCCGCCGGTGACAGTCAGGGCGCCGGTGCGGAGTCTAAGCCGCCGCCGCCAGCCGACTGGCCTGATCGATGGCGCGTTTGGCGTCCAGTTCGACTGCCTCAAAGGCGCCGCCGACCAGGGTCGCCTTGATCCCTTCGGCGGCCAGGGCGTCGTACAGCTCCCGGAGAGGCTCCTGGCCCGCGCAGATGATGACCGTGTCGATCTCGAACAGCCGGGGCTCGCCGTTGATCCTGGTGTGCAGGCCCGCATCGTCGATCTTCACATAGTCGACGCCGCCCACCATGCGTACGCCGCGCCGGGCCAGGGTTAATCTGTGGGTCCAGCCGGTGGTTCGGCCCAGGCCTCGGCCCACGGAGTCGGTCTTGCGTTGCATCAGCGTCACTTCCCGCCCCGAGGTCGCGACCTGTGGCGTGACGCCGGTGACCCCGCCGCGCGGATGGTTTTTGAAATCGATGCCCCATTGGCGCGCAAAGACGTCGATATCGAGCGCCGCCGAAGGACCCGCATGAGAGACCAGTTCGGCGACGTCGAATCCGATGCCGCCGGCCCCCATGATGGCCACCCGCCGACCGATCGATGCGCGACCCATGATGGCGTCAATATAGCTCACCACCTTGGGGTGATCGATGCCCTCGACACCGGGTCGGCGCGGCTGAATGCCGGTGGCGACCACCACCTCGTCGAAATCCATGGCTCGCAACATAGCCAGATCAGCCCGGGCGCCCAGCCGGAGCTCGATCCCCAACACCCCGATCATCCGACGAAAATAGCGGAGCGTCTCCTCGAACTCCTCCTTGCCGGGAATGCGCTTGGCGAGATTGAACTGGCCGCCAATATCCGCCGCCGCTTCGAACAGCGTCACCTTGTGGCCGCGCTGAGCGGCGGTCACCGCGTAGGCGAGGCCCGCTGGGCCGGCGCCGACCACGGCCAGCCGCCGGGGCGTGGCGACAGGGTCATAGTTCAACAGCGTCTCGTTGCAGGCGCGGGGATTGACCAGGCAGCTGACCATCTTGCCGGTGAAGGTGTGATCGAGGCAGGCTTGGTTGCAGGCGATGCAGGTATTGATCTCGTCCTCACGTCCCTCCCGCGCCTTGTTCACCAGATCGGCGTCGGCCAGCATGGGCCGGGCCATCGAAATGAGGTCGGCGTCGCCGCGCGCCAGCACCGCCTCCGCCACATCCGGCATATTGATGCGGTTGCTGGTGATCAGGGGCACGGTCAAGACCTCGCGCAGGCGACCCGTGACCTGAGTGAAGGCCGCGCGGGGCACCATGGTGGCAATGGTCGGAACCTGGGCTTCGTGCCAACAAAAATGCGTGCTGACAATGGTCACGCCCGCCGCTTCCACCGCCTTGGCGAGGGTGAGGATCTCGTCGCGGGCCATGCCGCCCTCCAGCATGTCCATGGCGGCAATGCGGAAGATGACGATGAAGTCCTGGCCGACGGCGGCGCGGACCCTGCGGACCACCTCTACCGGAAACCGCATTCGGTTCTCGAACGCGCCGCCCCACTGGTCCGTACGCTGATTGGTTTTCTCAACCAGGAACGCGGAGAGCAGATAGCCGGCCGAGCCAATAATCTCCACGCCATCATACCCGGCGGTCCTGGCCAGGGCGGCGCAGTTGGCGAAATCGATGAGTTGCTTTTCGATGCCCGCCTCATCGAGTTCGTTCGGCGTAAAGGCGCCGATACGCGATCGAATGGCGGACGGCGCAACGCAATCGGGCGTCCGGGCCAGGGGACCGCTATGCAGGATCTGCATGCAAATTTTCACGTCCGGATCCGCGGCATGCACCGCCCGGGTGACGATCCGGTGTTGTTCGGCTTCTTCCGGGGTGGAGAGTTTCGCGCCGCCGCCCGCCTCCCGGTTGGGCGGGATGCCGCCGGTAATGATCATGCCCACTCCGCCTCGCGCCCGCTCGGCGAAGAAGGCCGCCTGCCGTTCGAAGCCATCCACGGCCTCTTCCAGACCGGTGTGCATCGACCCCATCAGGGCGCGGTTCTTCAGGCGCGTGAAGCCGAGATCCAGCGGCGAGAACAGCAGAGGATATCTGGCGCTTCCGGCCATGCGAACTCCGTCGAAAAAGGGGCGCCGACGCGAGCCTATCGTCTTTGGCCGGTCGGTCAACGCGGTCCCTTGGATCTTGGACCGGGTCAGGTATCGCGGCCACCGGTCGGCTCGGATAGGAAGGCCGTGCCCGTGAGCGCCGGGCCAACCGGATGGAGGCGCCCCGTGCGGGTTCCAGAGCAGAATCTCGAACAGCTCGAAGATGAGGGCTTCACGCTGTTGCCCGGTTTCCTGGAACCCGAAGTCCTGGCCGCCGCCCAGAATGCCATGTGGCACGTGTTCCCGCGGCCGGAGGTCTATTTCGCCAATCCCGACGCCTATCCCGGGTTATGCGCCAGCCAGTTCTCCGGCATCCAGCTCTTCCCCTACGCACATTGGGAGCTCAACCGTCTGCCAGTCCATGACGACCTGGTCGATATCGCCCGCCGGTTTCTACGCGGCGACGATCTGCAAATATACAAGATCGAGCTCTGGCCAAAATATTCCGGGGCCGTGGACTATGAGCAGGGCCTGCACCGGGATTTCGGCAACCACACCCTCGCCGTCCCCTCGACCGATCCCCGCTATCGGCAAATGGCCACCTTCATCCTGCTGTCCGACGTCACCGAGGCCGACGCGCCCACCCGCGTGGTTCCCCTGTCGCGCAGCCGCGACATCCCACTGGGGATTCGATACCCGCCCGATGGCGCCTTGGCCGCCGCCGAAGTTCCGGTGGTCGGCCCGGCCGGTTCCCTGTTTCTCTATCGCACGGACGTCTTCCATCGCGGGTCGGGTTTCCAG
>JAYUBD010000462.1:0-4776 GCA_043740995.1 Caulobacteraceae bacterium
CGGGCCCCGCCGGACAGCACGGCTTCGGCTTCACATTTCAACGCGCCTCGACCTCTCTGCCTCGGACGTTGATGACCGTCTCAAGAGCTAACGCGGCCGCAAGGAAGGCCGCAGCGTGAGCGCAGAGCCCGTTCGGTGGCCGGCGGGCGCCCGACAGCCCAGACTTATTTCTGCTTTGGGTCGTTCCTCCTCGTTGGCTCCGACGCCGAAAGCAGACATGCGGGACGCGAGGACGGGGTGGGAGCGCAAGTGCGGATCAGTCCCCGCGCCCCTCAGTCGCCGACCCGGCTCCAGGTTAGGTAGGGCGACGCACTCTCTTTCAGGAAGCTCTCAACATCAGAGGCGTTCGCACCGGAAAATCGACGTTTGATCGCCGTTAACAACTTACGTCTGACATTCAGCGCCAGCATCAGCTTGCTGCCGCGCGCGGATCCGGCGAAGCGTGATCACGGACTCCAGGCAGGCCGCCGCAGCCTCTCGCCCTTTGTTGGCCGCATCGTCTTGGCTGCGAGCTTCGGCTTGCTCATCGGTGTAGGTGGTCAGGATGCCGAATGCGATCGGTGTCTCGGTGGCAAGGCTCGCCGTCATCAGGCCCAGGCTGGCGCCCAGGCTGATGAATTCAAAATGGGCGGTGTCGCCCTTGATCACGCAGCCCAGACAGATGACGCCGTCATAACCGCCCGCGCGAACCAGAGTTTGAGCGATCAGGGGCAATTCGAAGGCGCCGGGCGCTTTGATGATGTCCGCGTCGTTTACCGACACGCCGTGCTCGCCCAGATAGGCGCGCGCCCCGCGGAGCAGGCCGGAGGTGACCTCTTCGTTGAACCGGCTGATGACGATCGCCAGGCGGGCGGGCGGGGCGGATGCTGCCGAAGGCATGTCAGGCGGCGCTCCGATCGATCGAAGCGGGGCCGGTCAGGCGGTGGCCCAGCTTGTCGCGCTTGGCGGCCAGGTAGGCCGCGTTGTGGCGATTGGCGGGCAGGATGAGCGGGAGCTCCTCGGCCACATCGACGCCATAGGCGCGCAGGCCCTTGGCCTTGCGGGGATTGTTGCTCAAAAGGCGCGCAGGCCCGGCGCCCAAGGCCTTGAGGATCTGGGCCGCCACCGCGTAGTCGCGCAAATCGTCCGCGAAGCCTAGCGCGGTGTTGGCCTCCACGGTGTCCAGACCCTGGTCCTGCAGGGCGTAGGCGCGGATCTTGTTGGCCAGGCCCACGCCGCGACCTTCATGCCCGTGCAGATAGATGAGGACCCCGCCGTCGCTTTTGCCGATGCGCCTCAGGGATTCCCGCAGCTGATCGCCGCAATCGCAGCGGAGCGAGCCGAACGCGTCGCCGGTCAGGCACTCGGAGTGCACCCTCACCAAGGGTCGCCCGCCGAGTTCGCCCTTGACCAGGGCCAGATGCTCGCGTCCATCGATCCGGCTGCGGAAGGCGCGCGCCCGAAGGCCTTCCGGCGCGTGGGTCGACGGCAGGTTCGCGGCGGCCACTTCTTCCACCAGCACCTCGGTCGCGACCCGGTGAGCCGCCAGATCGGCGATGCTGTAGAGGGGTATATCATGGCGTTCGGACATCTGGCGCAGGTCGCTTAGCCGGGCCATTTCGCCATCTTCCCGCATCACCTCGCAGATCACGGCCGCCGGCGTCAGGCCGGCGATACGCATCAGGTCCACCGAGCCTTCGGTATGGCCGGCACGGGCCAGAACCCCGCCGGGTACGGCGCGCAGGGGAAAGACGTGGCCTGGCGAGACGATGTCGCCGGCGCGGGCGGCCGGCGCGACGGCCGCCTGAATGGTCCTGGCGCGGTCGAAGGCGGAGATGCCGGTGGTCACGCCCTCGCGGGCCTCGATCGAGACGGTGAAGGCGGTCTTTCGGCTGGTGCGGTTGTCGGCGACCATCGGCGGCAGGCCCAACCGGTCGACCAACTCTCCATCCATCGCCAGGCAGATCAAGCCGCGCGCCCGGGCCGCCATGAAATTGACCGCCTCGCCGGTCGCGAATTCCGCCGCCAGCACGAGGTCGCCCTCGTTCTCGCGATCCTCGTCGTCGACGAGGATGATCATGCGACCGGCCTTCAGGCGTTCGAGGGCTTCAGATAGGCGTGACATAGCTGCTCCACATATTTGGCCAGGACATCGACCTCGACGTTGATCTCGTCGCCGAGGGCGCAGTGCTGCAGGTTGGTGTGAACCCAGGTGTGCGGGATCAGGGTGATCGCGATGGGAAAGCGCCCCTCGGCCCCGATCTCGCCGACCGAGTTGAGGGTGAGGCTGACCCCGTTGAGCGCGATCGAGCCCTTTTCCACGCAAAACCGGCGCAGGTCCGCGGGCAGGGTCAGCTCGACGCGCCGGGCGTCACCGTCCCGCACCACGGCGGTGAGGCGGGCCCTGCCGTCCACGTGCCCCTGGACCAGGTGGCCTGAGAGCCGCGTGGCCAAGGTCACGGACCGCTCGAGATTGACGCTGCCCCCCGCCTCAACCTGAGCCAGGTTCGAGCGCGCCAGGGTCTCCGGGCTGACGAAGAAGTCCGCGAGCCCGGCAGGGTCATGGCGGGTCACGGTGAGGCAAACGCCGTTGACGGCGACGCTCTCGCCGAGGGCGAGGTCCGTAAATCCGGTCTCGAGCGTCAGCCGCCGGGACTCATCCTCGGGGCCGACGGCCTGGACGCGGCCCACCTGTTCGACGATTCCGGAAAACACGGCGTCTCCTTCACAAAGCTTGGCGGCGGCGGACATCGACAGTGTCCGGCTGGCCGGGGATGGGGCTCTGGCGAATGACCACGTGCTCGTCCCAAAGGGCCCGCTCCAGGAACGCCGCCATGAGGGTCGGCCCCGCCTCGACCAAAGCCTCGACTGCGCCGGCGCCGGCCAACTCGCCCAGAAGACCGGGCAGGTCGTCGTGGATGATGACATCGAACCCGCGTGTTTGGGCCGCCTCGACATAGGCGCGCGGCGTGCGTCGGCGTCGATCGAGGATGGCGAGCGTGCGCCGCTTGCCGGCGTGGTCGGGTACATGGCGGACAGTGAAGGCGGGATCGTCGGCCAGGACGCACCCCGAGCCGGTGATGATCGCGTCCGCGCGGCGCCGCAGGCGATGGGCCAGAGTGAGGGAGTTCCGGGAGGTGAAGACGCCGCGGCCGCTGGGGGCGATCATGCCCCCATCTGCGGCTATGGCCTGCTTGACCGTCAGCCAGGGCCGGCCAAGGTCGCACCAGGTGGCGAAGGGCGCGATCAGCCGTTCGGCCTCACATTTCAGAACACGCGCGTCGGGGTGGTCGAGACTGCCCCAGAAGGCGACGTCAAGACCGGCCGCCGCCAGCCGGGCGGCGCCGCCGCCCGCGACCTTGGCGTTGGGATCTCCTGCCCCAATCCAGACCGCCTTGGCGGGGGTAGAGAGGATCGCTTCGACGCACGGCGGGGTGCGGCCAGCATGGTTGCAGGGCTCCAGGGTGACCACGAGGGTGTGGATATGTTCGGCGAGACCCGCCTCACGGCAGGCGTTGATCGCCGCCGCCTCGGCGTGGGCGGTCCCCGCTTTTTCGTGGGCCCGGCAGGCCAGCTCCCGGCCGTCCTTGTCCAGCACGACGCAGCCGACGGGCGGGTTGGGCGCGGTAGCGCCGGCATAGGCCTGCGCCGCTTCCAGGGCGGCGCGGAATGTGTCAACGAGCATGGAGGTTGCCGGACGCACCGTCACCGCCCGCGTTCGATGCGGGCGCGGGCGGAGTGGTGGGGACCTGTTCCAGGCGTTGTCATGAAACGGCTGTAGGGGCTAAGTCTCATGCTCGCCAAGCCGGTTCGCAGATCTGCCAACCTAACATGTTACGCGGACTCACAATGAACCCTGCGCCGCCCGCCGCCAGTCGAATGAAAGGGCCGGCTAACAGCGTGGAACGTCACGGCGACTGGTCTGCCGGTCTGCAGAAGGCTCGTCTTTACGAGCAGATCCTGCTCGACATTATCTTGGGCGAACTCGCGCCGATGAACGTGCTCGATGAGAAGGCCCTGGCGACGCGATACGCGGGCGGCGTGGCCGGCGTTCGCGAGGCGCTCAGCCGGCTGGCGCTGGAGGGCCTGGTGGTCAGGCGCCCCCGGGTCGGCACGGTGGTGGCCCCGCTCGACGTCCGCGAAATCGAGCAGGCGTTTGAGGTGCGCGCCATTCTGGAGGCGCGGGCGGCGGCACTGGCGGCGCGCAAAGCCACTTCAGGGGACATCGCCGCCATCACCGCCGCCTTCGATGGCGCCGAGCGCGCAATCGAGGCCGCCGACTTCCGGGCCATGCTGGCCATGGACCGCCATTTTCACTTGGCCGTGGCGATGGCGACCGGCAACGCGATGCTCGCCCGTTTCGTCATCTCCTTGCAGAACGTCGCCACGCGATTCTGGATCTGGGAAATGGAGAAGCAGTCGCCCGAGGACCAGCTGAAGGATGTCCGGTTGCACCGGGCTCTGGCGCAGGCGATCGCGGATCACGATCCGGCCGCCGCTGAAGCCGCAGCGTCCAGGCTCGTTGGCGACCCGCCTAGCGCCTATCTGTAGCGACCTGCAAAATGTTGTCAGCCCAAACATTCATGGCTCCAGATTGGAGGCATCGGATCGAGCGTATAGAGCGCGCGGGGATTAAATCAGGAGACGGGCCATCTGCCTTTTCACATCCAAACCCCAACAAAACTTTTTGGTTTGACAGCGCCCCCGTGCTCGTTTCATCCGCTGTGCGACGGGGCGATGATGCCAATTAAACGGAGGGGTGATGTTGGTTGACCGACGGACGGTTCTCCTCGGCCT
>JAYUBD010000463.1:0-14786 GCA_043740995.1 Caulobacteraceae bacterium
CTTGCCGCCGCTCGGCTCTGATAACGTCGGCACAACTTGGAGTAAGAGTTAGGCCGGGCCGTGCCCGACGGATTGAGGCAGAGAGAAGAGTCTCCGGCCGGCCGTCGGAGATTTCCCGATGGCCCTCGCCTATCAACCCGAAGAGACCGTTCTCCCTTTCCGGCCGCCGCCGCCACGCGATCGGGATCGATCCGGATGGTCCGATCTCAATATTCTTGAGTTATTCATCGGCGCGGATCGCGCCAGCGCCCTGCTTGCGCGCTTCAAGTCCCTGCCCGCCGTAGTCGGCGGCGACAGCGCCGAGATTGATCGTATCGCCGGCGCGCGCGCGGCGGGCCTGATCGATGCCGCACGGGAGACGGCCATCCGGATGACCAGGGCGGACGCCTACAAGCGTCCTTGCCTGTCATCGACGACCGCCGTTCGCGACTATCTCAACGTCGTCATGGCGTGGGAGGCGCGGGAACAGTTCCGCGTCCTGTTCCTCGACAAACGCAACAGCCTGATCGCCGACGAGGTGATGGGCTGGGGCACGGTCGATCATGCGCCGGTCTATCCGCGCGAGGTTGTCCGGCGGGCGCTCGAATTGGACGCCAGCGCGGTCATTCTCGTCCACAACCATCCGACGGGTGATCCGACGCCCAGTTCGGCTGATGTCCAGATCACCCGCCTGGTCATCGAGGCGTGTCGCGCTCTTGGGATCACGGTCCATGATCACATTGTCATTGGGCGGGAAGGTCATGAGAGTTTGGGGGAACTCGGGTTGATCCAGCGGTGAGGCGCCCGGACCCCAGGACTTCAGAGTGAGAGGTCGGCCCGCGCCTTCGTGGCGGATTGAGGGGCGAGAGAGGCTCGCTCCGGTCCGTCCCGGAGGTTTTTCCCATGGCCCGCCACAATACCCAAACCGAACGCACCGACGTCTACACCCGCATTACCGCCGAGATCGTGGCGGCCATCGAGGCCGGCGCCGGAGGATGGCGCATGCCCTGGCACCATAGCGGAGCCGCCACCGCGCGACCGACCAACCTCGCATCCGGCAAACGCTATCGCGGCATCAACACCCTGGCGCTTTGGATCGCCGCGGAGGCGGCCTGCTATGGCGAGGGTCTGTGGGGAACTTATCGTCAGTGGCACGCCGCCGGGGCCCAGGTGCGCAAGGGCGAGCACGCCACGACCGTCGTGCTCTGGAAAGAGATCCGTGCGACGGCGATTGACGACGACACGGGGGACGCCGGCGACGGTCGCAGACTGTTCGCTCGCGCTTTTTGTGTCTTCAATCGCGCCCAGGTCGATGGCCACGAGCAGGAGACGTCGTCCCTCCTATCGGCAGCCGACCGGATCACTTGCGCCGACGCCTTCTTCGAGGCCCTGGACGTTCCCATCACTTTTGGGGCCTACGACGCGCATTATCGCGTCAACGAAGACCGCATCTATATGCCGCCCTTCGTGGCTTTTGACGACGGGGCGGCCTTCGCGGGCACGTTGATCCACGAGGCGGCTCATGCCACCGGAGCGCCGCATCGATTGGACCGCCGTCTGGGCGCGCGGTTCGGCGAGGAGGCCATGGCGGTCGAAGAGGCCACCGCCGAGCTCACCGCCGGCTACATCCTCGCCGACCTCGGCATCGCCCACCATCCCCGGCCCGACCACGCCGCCTACATCGCCTCCTGGCTTCGGGCCCTGAAGAAAGATCCACGCGCGATCTTCACCGCTGCCAGCAAGGCGCAGCAGGCGGCCGACTGGATGCATGCGCGACAACCCAGAGCGCTGGATCGAGCCGCATGACCGACGTCACCCTGTTGAAAGGTCAAGCGCAACGTCGTCCCAGCGTGGCGCGTCACCCCGCAAGTCAAAGGCTGCGCCGTTCCCCGCCGCCCTCGGCAAGGGCCGAGGCCGGCGGTGACAGGCGGGGCCCCGACGCGCCCGTCCCGGCGCCATCGCTACTCGACCGGAGCGGCATCATCTCAGGAGCCGAAGATGTGCGAGGTCTTGAACAAACACCGGCTCGGAACGCCGACCGGCGCGGTCTACATCGGGCGCGGCAGTCCGTGGGGCAATCCCTTCAAAATCGGGCCGGACGGCGATCGCGCTGCCGTCGTCGCCAAGCACGAAGCTTGGCTGCGGGGCCGACACGAGCTGTTGCGCACCATCGGCGAACTGCGCGGTCGCGATCTGGTGTGCTTCTGCGCTCCGGCGACCTGTCATGGCGATCTCCTGTTGCGGCTGGCGAACGGGTCGCGCGCCGATCTGATCGCCTGGTGGCGAGCGGGGTGACCGCGGTGGATGCTCGAACAGGTCCCCCGCCCGGGTCGTTCCGGAGCGGCTGACGCCCGGCCCTACGCCTGTTCAGGCCGCGCCAGAGCGAGAGGGCGGAGGAGGTTTCGTGACGGGTTGGAGGCTCGAGGGAGTGTCCCTTGGCCGCCCGTCACGGAGATCCGTCATGACCCAGACCCCCAAGGTAACCTTAAGTTCCTCGCGGGACATCCCCTTCAATAGGCTGGTGCTGAGCCAGGCCAATGTTCGCCGGATCAAGGCCGGCGTCTCGATCGAGGCGTTGGCGGAGGATATCGCTCGGCGGACGCTCTTGCAGAGCCTCAACGTCAGGGCAGTTCTGGACGCGCAGGGCGCCGAGACCGGCATGTTCGAGGTCCCCGCCGGCGGTCGCCGGTTTCGGGCGCTGGACCTGCTGGTCAGGCAGAAGCGCCTCTCCAAGACGGCGCTCGTCCCCTGCGTCGTCCGCAAAGCGGACGACGTCTCGGCCGAGGAAGACAGCCTGGCTGAGAACCTTCAGCGCGCGCCCTTGCACCCCCTGGATCAATTCCGCGCTTTTAAGACCCTGCGCGACCAGGGCGCGTGCGACGAGGACATCGCCGCGCGGTTCTTCCTGTCGGTGCAGATCGTGCGCCAGCGCCTCAAACTCGCTTCCGTTTCGCCCAAGCTGCACGACCTCTATGCCGAGGACGCCATGACCTTAGAGCAGTTGATGGCGTTCAGCGTCACCGCCGACCACGCCCGCCAAGAGGAAGTCTGGGAGTTGCTCTCGCGGGGAAACTATCGTGAGCCCTATCAGATCCGCCGCATGCTGACCGAAGGCGCGGTGCGGGCGAGCGACAAGCGCGCCCAGTTCGTCGGCATCGAAGCCTACGAGGACGCCGGCGGCGCGGTCCTGCGCGATCTTTTCCTGCACGATGACGGCGGTTGGCTGAAGGACCCCGTCCTCCTTGATCGCTTGGTCGCCGACAAACTTGCTCGAGAGGCCGACGCGGTCGCGACCGAGGGTTGGAAATGGATCGAAGCGGATCGTGATTTTCCCTATGGCCATACCGACGGGATGCGCCGGATCACCGGCCAGACATCGGCCCTCACCAACGAAGAAACCTCGGCCCGCGACGCGCTTCGCGGGGAACTCGAGACGCTGCAAGCAGAATGGGAGAGCGGCGACGATCTTCCCGACGAGGTCGATACTCGCCTCGGCGAGATCGAGACGGCCCTGGCGGCGCTCGAGAACCGTCCGGTTCGTTATGATCCGGCGGACGTCGCCTTGGCGGGCGTCTTCATCAGCGTCGACAGTTCGGGCGCCTTGCGTTTCGAACGCGGTTACGTGCGTCCCGAGGATGAACCTCCGGCCCAAGCCGAGGGCTTAACCGATGCGGTCGATGGCAACGGCTCTGCCGACCTCGGCGCCGCGCCGTCCGGGTTCGGCGGCGCGGGGACCGCGATCACGGTGGGCGGACTGCCGGATGCCCAGGACGAGGAGGACGAGGGCGTAAAGCCCATTCCCGAACGGGTCGTGATGGACCTTACCGCTCATCGAACCTTGGCTCTGCGCGACGCCTTGGCGGGCGATCCGGACACGGCCTTCCTCGCCGTCCTGCACGCCCTGGTCTTGGAGAAATTCTTTGCGGACCCGCAGTCCAGTTGCCTGGAGATCGTCGCCAGGAGCACCAGCCTGCCGAACGCGCCGGGATTGACCGATACCCCCAGCGCCGCGGCGATCTGTGACCGCCATCAGGCCTGGCAGGCGCAGATGCCCGCCCGTCCCGGCGAGCTCTGGGACGTCCTGGTCGATCTCGATCACGACAGCCGTCAGGCCCTGTTCGCCCACTGCGCGTCGCTCGCCGTTCGCGCCGTGCACGAGCCCTGGGCGCGGGCGCCGGGCAAGATGGCGCACGCCGATCAACTCGCGCGGGTCCTTGGGCTCGACATGGTCCAGGCCGGTTGGACGCCCACGGTCGAAAACTACCTGGGTCGCGTCACCAAGGCGCGCATCCTGCAGGCCGTGCGGGAGGCCAAAGGCGAGCAAGCGGCGCAACTGCTCGGCCATTTGAAAAAGCCGGACATGGCCAAGGAGGCCCAGCGGCTCCTGGCCGATACCGGCTGGCTGCCCGAACCGCTGCGCCTGGACGACGCGGGAGCAGACGCCACCCCCGAAGCTCTGCCGGCTTTCCTCGACGACGAGGAACCGGCCGTCGGCGACGACGACGAAGTCCCGTTCGGCGATCCGCGCACGATGGCCGCCGAATAGCGGCCCCGCGGCGCCTCACGAGCCCGGCCCCGCGTCGGGCTCCACTTTTTCACCCACCCTCATGAAAGGAGCCCGTTATGGGTTGGCTCTATATGCAAACGCTGCGCGGCCACGCTGGACCTCGCGAGTATCTCGATGATCAGTATACGTTCGACGACCCGATCGCATCGGTTCGCGTGCTGGGTTCGGCCCTGGTCGGGATGCGAACCTACTATGCCGCCGTCGAACAGGTACGGATCCCCAGTGGCGAGCGGACCGTCTCAGCGATCGTCTGCCTCGTGCGCTATAATCTGCGCGACCGCCAGGGTTACATCTTCGGCTACAAAAACATGAGCGAGGAGATGGGACCGAACGAATCGCGGTGCCCCAAAGCCGTTCTCGACCTCCTCACGCCGACCACCTCGCCGAACGCCCAGGCGTGGCGCGAACGCTGCCGCGCCAACCTGGGCCTCGCCAAACGCCGCGCGGCCAAACCCAAGCCGAGGCCCGGCCAGACCATCGTCTTCGACGAGCCGATCCGTTTCAAGGACGGCCGGATGTTCCGGCGCCTGGATGTGGCGGCCTATTCGCGAAGCCGGCGAACGGTGATTTTCCGCGATCCGGAGCTCGGAGGGCTCTACGGCATTCCGAACCTGCGGGCGCGGAATTATCAATTGGTCGGAACGCCGCGCGAATAGGCGCCGGCCAATTTGGAAGCGATCAAGGGTCCGGCGTGCGGCGTCGGGCCCTTTTTCCATGCCGGGCCACGAGAGGCAGAGGGCCGCCGGGACGAGGCCGAGCCGACGGATTTGAGAGCGTCCGGCCGGCTCGACCCGTTCTCGCGCTCTCTATGGATCCTCGCCATGCTCCTCTCCCCGTCCGCCGTCCCGGCGCCCGTAACCTCGCCTGTCCCCGATCCTTGTAACCGCGCGGCCAGCCTGCTGGCGGCGGCCGATCTCATTTTGCCCGACCTCGTTGCCGGGCGCGCGATTGACGCGGCCGCCTTGCGCGCCGCCATGTGCTCGGCCTTCGGCGGCTCCGACGCCGAGGGCCTGTGGACCTGGAAGGACGCCTATGAAGCAGGCGAGGCGGCGCAGGTCTTGTTCCTGCGCCGGTTCGGACCGGCCCTCCGCGCCAAATCGCCGCCTGCGCAATTGGCCGTGCTCGCCAAGATCGCCGCCCTGCTCCCCACCCAGACCCGGCGATCGCAAGAGAGCCAAGCCCTGCAACAGTTCTCGACCCCGATCGGTCTGGGCTTCGTGGCGAGCCTCGCCGCGGCGATCACCGCGGATGACGTCGTGTTTGAGCCCTCGGCCGGCACGGGTCTGTTCGCCGTCTTCGCGCAGATGGCCGGCGGCGCCGTGGTGTTGAACGAACTGGCCGACACCCGTGCAGGTCTACTGGCGGGGCTGTTTCCGGGCGCGGCGGTGTCGCGCCATGACGCGGCGTTCATTCATGATCTTCTGGATGCGGAGGTGTGTCCCAGCGTCGTCCTGATGAACCCGCCGTTTTCGGCGGGCGCCCACGTCGAAGGCCGCGTCGCCGACGCCGCCCTGCGGCACGTCACCTCGGCCCTGGCGCGGGTAGCGCCCGGTGGGCGGCTCGTCGCCATTACCGGCGGGCCGCTCTCGCCGGACAATCCCGCCTGGCACGGCGCCTTCATGCGGCTGCAGGAACGCGCCAAGGTCGTCTTCACCGCCGCCGTGGACGGTCGCGTTTACGCGCGTCACGGCACGACGGTCGAGACGCGGCTGACAGTGATCGATCGAGTTCCGGCGGATGACGCCGAGATCTTTCCCGTCTCGCCGGGCCTGGCGGCTAATCTGGCGACTCTGCTCGATTGGGTGACGCGCCTCGTCCCGCCGCGCGGGACCGTCTTGAGCGCGGTGAGTTGCGGCGGCGGTGATGCCGTGCCTCCCCGGCCCGCACCGTCCCGCCGCCCGACGCTCCAAGTCCGCAGCCTGGCGCCGGTGGCGGCTGATGCAGTTGAACTGGACTACGAGATTGTCCAGACAGCGTCCGACCAGACCACGCGCCTCACCGAAGCGCTCTATGAGCCCTACCGACTTCAGACGATCCGTATTCCCGGATCGCAACCTCATCCGACGCCCCTGGTGCAGTCCGCCGCCATGGCCAGCGTCGCGCCGCCGGCGCCGACCTATCGCCCGCTCCTGCTTCCACGTCTCGTCACTGAGGGCGTTCTCTCCGACGCACAGCTGGAGACGGTCATCCAGGCGGGCGAGGCGCACACCGGTTGTCTCGCTGGATCGTGGACCGTGGACGACACTTTCGATGTCGTCAGCGCCGCGCCGGACGATGCGACCGGCGCGGTCCGTTTTCGGCGAGGGTTCATGCTGGGCGACGGCACCGGGGCGGGCAAGGGCCGTCAGGTCGCCGCCGTCATCCTCGACAATTGGCTCAAGGGCCGCCGCCGCGCCCTGTGGGTCTCCAAGTCCGACACCCTGATCGAAGACGCCCAGCGCGACTGGTCGGCGCTGGGGCAAGAGAAGCTGCTGGTCACGCCTCTGTCGCGGTTTGCGCAGGGGCGACCCATTGTGTTGGACGACGGCGTCCTTTTCGCCACCTACGCCACCCTGCGCACCGACGAGAAGCAGGACAAGGTTTCGCGGGTGCGCCAGATCGTTGATTGGCTGGGTGAGGATTTCGACGGTGTGATCGTGTTCGACGAGAGCCACGCCATGCAGAACGCCAGCGGCGGGACGGGCGCGCGAGGCGACCAGGCCCCCTCGCAACAGGGCCGCGCGGGCCTTCGCCTGCAACACGCCTTGCCGGACGCTCGTGTGCTTTATGTCTCCGCTACCGGCGCGACGACGGTGCAAAACCTCGCCTACGCCCAGCGCCTGGGTCTCTGGGGCGGGGCGGACTTCCCCTTCGCGACCCGCGCCGAATTCGTCGCGGCGATCGAAACCGGCGGCGTGGCGGCCATGGAGGTTTTGGCGCGGGATTTGAAGGCGCTCGGCCTCTACACCGCCCGCTCGATTTCCTACGACGGCGTCGAATACGACCTGGTCGAGCACGCGCTGACGGCCGAACAGACCCGTATCTATGACGCCTACGCCGGCGCCTTCCAGGTTATCCACGCCAACCTTGCCGCCGCGCTGGAAGCCAGTGGGGTCACCGGCTCGAGCGACGAGGGCCGATCCAAGACCCTCAACGCCCAGGCCAAGTCGGCGGCGCGTTCGGCGTTCGAGAGCTCCAAACAGCGGTTCTTCAACCATCTGATCTGCGCCATGAAGACGCCGACTCTGATCGCCTCCATCGACGACGACCTTGCCGCGGGTCATGCCTGTGTCATTCAGATCGTCTCCACCGGCGAAGCGCTGATGGAGCGGCGCATCGCCCAGATCCCCGCCGAGGACTGGGCCGACGTCCAGATCGATATCACCCCGCGCGAATACGTCCTCGACTATCTCGCCCATGCCTTCCCGACCCAGCTCTTCGAGGCCTTCACCGACAGCGACGGCAATCTCTCCTCGCGCCCGGTCTGGAGAGAGGGTCAACCGGTCAAGTGTCGCGAGGCCGAAGACCGCCGCGATCGCCTGATCGAGCGCCTCGCCGCCTTGCCGCCGGTGCAAGGCGCCCTCGACCAGATCGTCCAGCGCTTTGGAACCGACCAGGTCGCCGAAGTCACCGGACGCGGTCGCCGTATTGTCCGGGCGCGTGGCGATGATGGCGAGAGTCGCCTCGTCGTCGAGCGACGGCCCGCCGGCGCCAACCTCGCCGAAACCCAGGCCTTTATGGATGACGGCAAGCGTATCCTGGTCTTCTCCGAAGCCGGCGGGACAGGTCGCAGCTACCACGCCGACCTTTCCGCCAAGAACCGGCGGCTGAGAGTTCACTATCTCCTCGAAGCCGGTTGGAAGGCCGACGCGGCAATCCAGGGGCTGGGACGGACCAACCGCACCCATCAGGCCCAGCCGCCGCTCTTCCGGCCCGTCACCACCGATGTGCGCGGCGAAAAACGTTTCACGTCCACCATCGCCCGGCGGCTCGACACCCTGGGCGCCATCACCCGCGGCCAACGCCAGACCGGCGGTCAGGGCCTCTTTCGGGCGTCGGACAATCTCGAAAGCGACTACGCTCGGGCGGCGCTGCGCCAACTCTATATGCTGATCATCGGCGGCAAGCTGGAGGACTGCTCGCTCCTGGGGTTCGAGGACGCCACTGGCCTCTCTCTCATGACGGCGGACGGCGCCATTCGCGAAGATCTGCCGCCGATCACCCAGTTTCTCAACCGGGTCCTGGCCCTGCGGATCGATCTTCAGAACCGCCTGTTCGACGTGTTCGATGGCCTGCTGAACGCCCGCATTGAGGCTGCGATGGCGGCGGGGACCTATGATCGGGGCGTCGAGACGGTCGAGGCCGAAGCGCTCAATATCCTCGAGCGCCGGATGCTCTACTCCCATCCCGGTTCCGGGGCGGCGACCGAAGTCTTCAGCATCGCCCGGCGCGATCGCAATACGCCCATGGCCCTGGACGACGCCCTGGCGCGGGGCGGGGAGCTGCGATCACGGTTCCTCGTCAACACCAAATCCGGCCACGCCGCCGTCCAGGTCCCGGCGCCCAGCATCACCCTGGACGACGGTGAGGTCGAGCGGCGCATCCGCCTGCTGCGACCGCTGGAAAGGCGCGCCCTGCCGCAGGCTTATCTTGCCACATCGCGTTGGGAAGAGGTTGACGAAAAGACATTCGCGCAAGCCTGGACCGCCGAGGTCGACGCCCTGCCGGCGTTCGTCGACAGCACCTTCCATGTCGTCACCGGTCTCTTGCTGCCGATCTGGCGACGCCTGCCGGACGACGGTTGCCGGGTCTACCGGCTGCAGACCGACGACGGCGAGCGGGTCATCGGCCGCCTGGTCTCGCCGGCCTGGGTGGCCGAAGCGTTCCAAACCCCGCTCCCCGCCCTGGCGCCGGATGACGCTTGGCGCGCGGTGTTACACGACGGCGCGCGCCTGCAACTCGCCGACGGCCTGGGCGTAAGGCGATGCCTGACCATGGACATGCATCGCGTCGAGCTGACTGGCTTTACCGACGGCATGGTCGCGCGGTTCAAGGCGATGGGCCTCACCGGCGAGATCATCGCCTGGACTCTGCGGCTCTTCATCCCGATCGGCGACGCCGGTCCGGCGATCCTGGCCGCCGTCCTGGATCGCCACCCGATCATCCGGACCGTCGAAAAGGCGGCGGCGTAAGATGTCTCCCCCGTCCAACGCCGCCGATCTGGCCCGACGCCTTGCCGAAAACGCCGAAGCGGTCTGCCAGTTCTATCTTCCCAACGGCCGCCGCCAGGGTCGCTATTGGCAGGTCGGCGATGTTACGGGCGCGCCGGGGCGCAGCCTGTTCGTCCGGCTTGGAGGTCCGTCCGGGGGCAAGGGCGGCGCCGGTAAATGGAGCGACGCGGCTACTGGCGAGCATGGCGACCTGCTGGACATTATCCGTGAACGCTGTGGTCTCGCGGATTTCCACGACACCGCCGATGAGGCGCGACGGTTTCTGAGTCTGCCGCGATGGGAGCCGGAACCCCGATCACGAACCGTCGCGGAACCGACCGGATCCCCGCAATCGGCGCGCCGACTGTTCGCCATGTCGCGCCCGATCACGGGCACAATCGTGGAAGCCTATCTGAGTCATCGGTGCATAACGGCGTTCCAGGAGACACAGAGTCTCCGTTTCCATCCCCAGTGTTACTATCGGCCTGACGGACATTCTCCGACGCAGACCTGGCCCGCGATGATTGCCGCCGTCACCGACCTCAAGGGCCACATCACCGGCGCGCATCGCACCTGGCTTGATCCTTCTGGAACGAACAAGGCCCCCATCGACACGCCTCGACGATCGATGGGCCATATTCTCGGTCACGGCGTCCGCTTCGGCAGGACGAAGGACGTTATGGCGGCGGGGGAAGGTATCGAGACCACCCTGTCGTTGCGATGCGCCTTCCCGACACTGCCGATGATCGCCGCGACGTCCGCCGCCCAGCTCGCCGCCATCCTCTTCCGGTCCTCCCTGCGCCGTCTCTACATCGCGCGCGACGATGACGCCGCCGGGCACGCCGCGACCGCTAGCCTGATCGACCGGGCGAATGCCGTCGGCATCGAGGCCATCGCACTTTCGCCCAGGCTTGACGACTTCAACGCGGATCTGTGCGCGTTTGGCGTTGAAGAGCTCCGAACCGTTTTGCGGGTCCAGATCGCCCCGGATGATATCGCGCGTTTCGCATCGGCGTGAGCATTCGATCGCAGAGGGCCGCGCCGGCGGCCTTCAAGAAGGGGACCGGTGCGGCAGACGGCCCGGTCCCGCAACGGCGGGGCGCCGGCTATTTTCCGTCGCGCCCAAGAGGGGGCGCTTTACATCGCCAGCCAAAATAGCCGGCCCCCCGCCATCCTCCGCTGCGCTCCGGCCGCGCGCGGTGCGGGCCCGGCCCGCCCGCCGCCGCGGTCGCCGTGAAGGCCGCGATCGGCGCGGCCAAGCGATCAAGGAACACCGTGATGACCTACATAATCGACGACACCGACTTCGAACCGCCGCACGGCGCCTGCGCCACCGACCATGTCATCGGCGAACTGCAACTCTACGGTGCTCGCGGCTCAATGGACGAACCCGATCTGCGACCGCTTCCCGAACCCGAGGTCATCGGCGACGCCGCCGCCGACATTTTCGACGCCCTGGTCGCCACGTGCGAGGACACGGCCCTGGAATCCGATCTCGAAGACCTGCTGTGGTCCGCCGTCAATCTCTTCCATCGCGCCGCCGACCGCGTCGGCCGCACCCTCGACGACAACGACCAGGCGCAGCGTCGCAGCCAACGCGAACAGGACGGTTCGGAAATCCGTTCGGTCGAACTCGAACGCCTGATCGTCCAGGGCCAAGCCCTGATCGAACGGCGCGACGGCCTGGAGCTTTTTCGCGACCAGGCCGCCGACCAGTTCGAACGCTATGTCCACACCGCCTGGCGACCGCGGGCCGGATCGATGGTCAACCATCGCGCCCTGACCTCGGCCGTGATCGACAGCCGCGACTTCCTCGCCGCCAAACGCCGCGCCCAGACCGAAGTGCTGCTCCCCGCTGGGGCCAAGATCGCCTTCACCGGCGGGATGGATTTCAACGACCACCGGCTGATCTGGGACAGCCTCGACAAGGTCCGCGCCAAACATCCGGACATGGTGCTCCTGCATGGCGGATCGCCCAAGGGCGCCGAGCGCATCGCCGCTTGCTGGGCCGACCAGCGCAAGGTGATCCAGATCGCCTTCAAACCCGACTGGACCCGTCACGCCAAGGCCGCGCCCTTCAAACGCAACGATCAGATCCTCAATGTCCTGCCGATCGGGGTCGTGGTCTTTCCGGGATCGGGCATATCCGACAACCTCGCCGACAAGGCCAAGGCGCTGGGCATCCCGGTGTTGGACTATCGAAAAAGGGTCGGCGCGTGAGTACCGCCCCTTAATCCCCGTGGCCGCGTTACCTTTTTATCGCCGGGCGTCTCGGTGGGTCTAGCGGCCAAGAGACCTGAGCTCCCCACAAAGGAAGTGAACACGCCCAGGGCGCGCGTGAAATGACCGCCTGGCGCACAGCCAGAAGGCTATTTCCGACCGTCGGGCTCTTTCGCCACACCCTCATAGGGCGTGGGCTTTGCCCCCATGAAGCGACCGGTGTCGTCGTTGCGCTTCACATGCTGATCGGTGCGCGGATTGAAGGTTTGGCTACGGTCCTTGACCGAGCCAACGCGATAATTGTCGCCGGTATTTTTTGCCACGATGGGCCTCCAAGGGTTGGGTAGAGGTTGAGTTGTCGAAGCGGGGAGGCGCAATGGCCGCCCCACTAGATTTAGTGCATTTGGGAAGTCAGGCGCATTCCGGTAAGGCGAGAAGATTGTCGTTCCAAACCTTGTCGGCATGGGTCCGGACATATTTTCCGTTTTGGCCTTGAACGACGGCGACGTTTGCCCGCTTTCCACCGACCAGCGTGAAGAAAGTGTTGGTGCCGCCTTCGATTGAAGTGATCACCTGGGCGCGGGTCCATTTCCAGCCCGCGCCGCCAAGATGGGTGATACCTTCGTGAGTGTTGTTGCGGGGTGTTTTGTTGATGCAGGTAACTTGAACGTCAGGCATTTTGACGAATCTCCAAATGTATTGAGGGAGAAGCGGCGCGGATCACTCCGCGCCGCCCCCAGCATTTTCTACCGAGGCCGCATGGGAGTCGGCAGATCGCGGGGTGCGATCGGTCGTTCTTGCGGCATCGGCGGCATGGGCCGTTCTGGGATGATCGGCCGTTGAGGGACCGTGACCATTTTCACCCCCTACCGTTTGCTGTCGGGAGTGCGATCGACCGGCTTCCACGTCGAGCCCGGCGATGTCGTCGGGGGAAGTCGCGTGTTGTCCGGTACGGTCGAGTAGTTGGGACGGAGACCGCCGCGCGGTCCTTGTTCCTGGAAGATACCGCCATTGCGGCCGGTATTTGATCCGGGGGTCAGTTTCGTCATGTAAAAATTCTTTCAGTGGATCACAGAGGATTCACAGAAAGACGACGAAGCTGTGGATAGGTGGGGTTGCGTGGTATCCACGCTCCCGCGTAGGTGATTCGCACAGCGTCGCGTCAGCGTCGTTGCGGAGGGGAGCGGTCGGGTCCTCGGCCTCGTAAACTGGGGTCCGCCACTCCTCTCCGGTCTTCTCTCTCGCGCCGCATCACGCGGGCGCTTGATGAGATTGTCGAGCTCAAGCTCGAATTTTGAAATTCGCCTCTTTTCGCCCTCTCCTACGATACGTCGGGACTCTGCCTATTCGCGCATTCAAATCGAGTGCTAGTGGCTGGAACGCACATTTCCACAAGATATTGTGCCACTGTGGGCTATTCAGCCACAAAAATATGGGCGACACACTTAATCATTGGGTGATTCGCGACGAACGGTCGAGTCGGTTCTTGCATAAACAAAACCAGAACGTCGATTTGGTTTCGGAGGCGGAGCTTTTCTCCGACGACAGGCGTCAAACCGGCCTTTGGCAATCCAGTACTTTCAGAACGGCGTGATCGGCGCCGTTTGCGCGGGACAGACCGCGCGAAATGCGGCAGAATCCAGGCCCAGGAGGGTATCGTCATGATCATCGGTCTTATCGCCTGCGCCGCGGGCCTCGCCGCCATGCTCGCCCTGATCGTCAGGATGGCCATATTCGCCCTGCCGGCCTTCGTCGCCATGACCGCCGGACGCCTGGCCTACGAGACCGGCGCCGGTCTGCCGGGCGCCATCTTTGTCGGCGCAATCGCCGGGATCGCGCTGTTCCTCGGCGCGCGCGGCCTGCTGGGCGCCGTCCGCTCGCCGATGGCGCGCATCGCTCTGGCCGCCGCCTTCGCCGTCCCATCGGCCTACGCCGGCTACTTCGCCGCCTTGGGGCTATCCAGCCTCGGCGGCGCCGAAGGGCTATGGCGCCCGATCTTCGCCGCCGCCGGCGCGCTGATGATCGGGGTGACCGCCGTAGTCAAGCTTCTCGCTCCCGCGAACGTCGACGACGTCGTCATTGGGGCGCCGTTTCGGGAGCGGCTCAGTTCGGGCGGCGCGCGTTCGTAAATTGCAATAAGCAATATCTGACGATCCTGCTGACGACCGGGCCTTAGCGGTGACGCCGGACAGCCCAGATCAACGCGGCCAAGCCCTTCGACGCCGCCCAGACCGCGCTACCGGCGGCGATGATGATATCAGCGGGCGTCATGGTTCTCTCCAGCAACCTGCGCACGGGACCGTTCCGTGCGATCAGCGACGAGATAGGGTAGCAGATAAATTGCATATTGCAATGATTACTTCGATCAAAATCTGGTCTGCGCCGCTCTAGGCGGAGCCTCCATCTCAGCGGGCGGCGAGGCGAACATCGCCCTCGGCGCCGTTCATTGACCGTTGCGCAAGCGTTTGCGATGACTGGCCGCCCCGCCATGGGGGCAAAACAGGGAACCACCATGAAAACCGCTCTCTCACTCGCCGTCATCCTGGCCCTGGGCGCGAGCCCGGTTCTAGCGAAGACCGCCTATTGCGGCGATCCAGCCACCCACAAGCGCATCTCCTGCAAGGCGGCTCCCGCAAAAGCCGCGACGACGGCTCCGGCGGCGAAGCCCGCCAAGACCAGCATGTTCGCCAAAAAGCCCGCGACGACGGCGAAGGCCGCGCCCGCCGCCAAGCCGACCGCGATGGCCGCTTCGGGTCTCACGGCGAGCGGCAAGCCCCATAAGGGGATCAAGTGCGGCAACTCCTACATCGCCGCCAACAAGGTCTGCCACA
>JAYUBD010000464.1:0-4772 GCA_043740995.1 Caulobacteraceae bacterium
CGCCGATGTGTCCAAACGCGCGAAGGTGATTTGCGGGGCGAATCGAGCCGCTAATGTCGGCATACAGCGTGCTGAGGCCTGTATTAAAATAGTGCGGTGAGTAATAAAGATAATACCGCATGTCGCCGGACCGCCATCCGGCGTATATTTCCTCGCTTTCGACGCGATAGGGTCGATATGCATATTGGGTTACATTGGTATCGGACAGCCCCACATCCCAGGATGACCCTGGCGAAGCCCGCCCTGCATAGCCCAGATAAACCTGGCGGCCCAGCCAACGCGGCTCGGTATGCGCCGCAGCCTCGCCGATCGCCGAAACACCGCCATAGGCGCCGCTTGAATGGTCATAGGTCAGGTTGACACTAAGGGCGGGACGGTCGCCGCTGAGGGACACCCCGCGATACTGATAATTGGACGTGATCGTCGCATTAACCGCAACCTGCGCCCGAGCGGAGGGTGTGAGGGTCAGCGCGATCAGGAGGCCGACGCCGACCGCATCCAGGCCCATCTCAACGGCGGGCGTTCGCGGCGAAGTCGTGAGCACAGCCGCAATCACAGGGACCCGAGGCGCGCAAAAGAGTGGCGCAGGCGTTAACCGCCTCACCGCCGGGCCGCACGGCCACCAGCGCGGAAACGCCGGACCCGCCGCCTCGCTCACGAAGCAGGGCGAACAGGCCGCTGATATGCGCCGCGGCATAGGAACTTCCATTAACGAGGAACCACCGACCTCCAGGCTGCGTGGTGGGCACATCGCGCCCCGGCGCGCTGACTATGCCCGATATCGGCGTCGCGTCCGAATCCGTTCTCACCGCGACAACGCCCGGGTGCGAGGCGGGAAACCCGCCGACCGGGAGGTTCGGGTCCACGGCCCCCACGACGGTGGCGCCCTGGACAAGGGCAATGTCAATCAGCCGGCCCAGCAATGGATCGGGCGGGCCGCTGAGGCTGAGATTAATCACCTGCGCGTGGTGTGCGATGGCGAAATGCAGGGCCTGGGCCAGGCTAAGGCTATCACAAACCGTGGCCGCCGATGCCTCAGCCTGCCAACAGGCGCGCAGCGCCATGAGGCGGACGCCGGGTGCGATGCCGACAATGCCGAGCCCATTATCCGCCCGCGCCGCGATGACGCCCGCCACCCCTGTCCCATGCTGCTCCGCAAGGACCCGGCGTCGACTGGTGAAATCCTGGCTCAGATCGATCTGACCTGCCAGATCGGGATGGTTCTTCTCGACGCCGCTGTCGATGACCGCAACCCGCACATTTTTCCCGGTGGCGATCTCATGCAATTCGGCCAGACGCCACCCGCGCGCTGCGGGCTGCGTCAGGAAAAGGGGGTCGTTGTGAGACGCCCCGTTTGAGGTTTTCGCCGTTGTGGGCGGGGCGGTTTTGGAGGCGTCGCCCTCGGCATAGTAGAGTTGCATGGGTTCCGCCCAGGCCACGCCCCGATCATGCGAAACATTGGCGGCGGCCGCGCCCGGCGACTGTCCGGTGGACGTACGCATAATGAAACAGTCGAGGCCGAGCAGCGGCATCGGCCAATCCCCGACCAGGGTCAGGCCATGGTCTTTCGCCACCCGGTCGGCAATCCGGCGGCGGGCATTGCGCCCCGCGCTGTCACCGTAACTGTCGCCCGTGTCGCCGCCGGGTCGCAGATGTTGCGGCGGCATGCGCAACAACACCAGGATGCGCCCGGGCGCGCCCGGGTTGCCCTGGGCGTCACCGTCCTCGGCCAGAACCCAGCCGGCCGCCGCCGCCCACAGGATGAGGGCCAGACACAGACGCAGGGTGACACGCAGGTTCACGGCCGCAAGCCGGAATCGACCGGTTCGGCGACAGCCACCCACGGGCTATCACGCAGGCTAAGCAAGGCGGTCCCGCGTTCCTCGCCAGGCACCAGCAGCAGATAGGCGTCCGCCGCGGTAGGCCCGTCAACCAGGCGCGCGTGGCTGGCCTTCAAGGTTTCGCGAAAATTCTGTTCGCTGACGCCCGGTTGAAAGACGATCAGCACATTGCCGACTGGGACGGCGGGTTCGGCGCCTAGGGCGTGGTACCCGGCCCGGCTGTCGGAAGGGGCAGGCAGGGTCGCCATAGCCAAGACCAGCAGGACCTGCGCCGCGATCGCCCAGCCGATCCACGCCTTGCCGGCCGGACGCGGCGCGCGCGCCGTCAGCTGGGCGCGCAAGTGCGCCCAGCCCGGCGTCGTCTCGACGGGCAGCGCGGCCAAGGCCTGCGCCAAACGGCGCTCATCGGCCAAATCAGCCTGGCATTCAGGGCAGTCGACCAAATGCGTCTCGACCCGCGCGGCGTCGGCGGCTTCAAGACGACCGGTCACATACCAGGGCAACAGGCGCCGCGCGCCGTCGTGACCGCCGTCGTGCAATGCAATAATACGTCCCGTCATTTCGACCTCACAACCAGTCCGCCAGCCGACCGCTCAGGCTCCGCCTCAGGTGTCGCCGGGCATGAAACATCCGCGTTTTCACCGTATCGACGGGACACGCCATGATTTCAGCGATCTCGCGATAGTCCATTTCATGAAAATAGGTCAGATCGACCACGGTTCGGTGGTCAGCCGACAGCGCATTCATGGCGTTCAGCAAAGCCGCCTGAACCTGCAGCGCGTCCAGCTGTCGATCAGGACCCGGTTCGGGCGATTCCCGCAGATCGGCGTTCCTGTCCTCCATGGGTTCATCCAGACGGCGGCGGGCGTTCAACGCCTTGCGGTAGGCAATCCCAAAAATCCAGGTAGAAACCTTGCAGGTTCCGTTGAAGCTCTCCGACCGGTTCCAGACCACCAGCATGGTGTCGTTCACCGCTTCTTCCACCAGCGATGACCGCTTCAACATATTCAGCAGGAAGCGGGTGAGGCGCGGATGATAGAGCCGGTAGACCGTCTCGAACGCCCGCAGGTCGCGCTGCACGATCCTGGCGATCAGGCGCGGCTCTTCAAGAACGTCCCGCACCCGGTCCGCCGCTCCGCGATCCAATCCTTGTTGACCCACCATGAATCCCACGACCTTGGTGGGTATATAACGACAGGCGGGCGAAAGGTTCAGCGCGGTGTGGGCTCCGGGGGCGGCTGAGAAATGTCCGGGGTCCCGTCGTTCGCGATCCGGTCGATCTTTGCCCGGCTTGGTGGGGACGGAGGGACTCGAACCCTCACGGCCTTGCGGCCAACGGATTTTAAGTCCGGTGCGTCTACCGATTCCGCCACGTCCCCTTAACGCCGACCATAGGGCGCGCGCGCCCGGCGGTCACGCCTCCAGGCGAATGATGCGATCGGCGCCCAGGCCCTCCATCGCACGCGCCAAATCGTCCGCCGCCGCGGCCACCCCCGCCGGGTCGCGGCCCCGGATCACCAGGTTGGCGCCGTAGCCGTCCTGGCCAAAATACGGATAGCTGCCCATTGAAAGGTCGGGATGGCTCTTCGCGACCGCCTCAAGCGGGGCGGCGATGATGCTCTCCCGCAGACCCTCGACGCGCACGGTGCGCGCAATCACCACCTGACCGCCGCGCAGACGAGGACCCACATCCTCCAGCATACCGCGCATGATCTGGGGCTCGCCGGCCAGCACGAACACATTGCCGATGCCGAAGCCGGGCGGACCCTGCACCGGATTCTTGACCAGAAAGCCGCCCATCGGCACCCGGGCCATTCGTCGGCGCGCCGGGTTCAGATCGCCGCCCCAGCGGGCGGTCATCAACGCCAAGATTTCGGGGTGCTCGTAGAGTTCGACGCGGAAGGCTGCGGCGACGCAATCGGCTGTGATATCGTCATGGGTCGGGCCGATGCCGCCGGTGGTGATCACATAGTCATAAGCCGCGCGAAGCGCGTTGAGCGCCTCGACGATATGGGTCTTTAGATCGCCCACCACGCGCACCTCAACCAAATCGACGCCGAACATGGCCAGATATTTGGCGATGGCATTGAGGTTGATGTCCTGGGTCCGACCGGACAGGATTTCATCGCCGATGATCAGGACCGCGGCCGTTACGCGTTGCGACTCCGCCATGACGGCTCCTTCTGCTGGACTGATGCGCCGCTCGGCATAGGCCGCCGGGGCGGGACCCGCAACCGCCGGGCGCCGCGATGCACGGACCGGTCGCGGGCGAGGCTGGACCTTGGTTAATGCGGTTGGTTCCCCGCCTTCACGGGAAAGCGGGTTTGGGGTGGAGGCCGAGCCGGGCAAAGGGCATCAAGCGACGTGCTTTACTGTCTGGATCGGCAAGGTATCGACCAGGGTGTTGGCGCGTCACTGGACTCGATGCCGCACCGAACGTCCCGAAGGCTAGCCGTGCATCGCCGGCCACCGTGTTAGACTGGCGCTTATGTTGGACGAAGCCTTCTGGGCGATTCACAGCGATCTGCCCCGCGAGGGGCCGGGCGATAACGCCTCGACCGCGCGCGCTTATGACATGATGCGTGAGCTGCCCGACGCCCCCACCATCCTGGATATCGCCTGTGGACCCGGTATGCAGACCCTGGAATTGGCGCGGCTCGGCGCCGGGCGGGTGACGGCGGTGGATCTGCATCAACCGTTTCTCGACGAACTGGGACGTCGCGCGCGGGCGACGGGCTTGGCGGATTACATCGACGCGCGGCGAGCCTCGATGTTCGATCTGCCATTTGAGGACGCCGCCTTCGACGTCGTCTGGTGCGAGGGCGCGCTTTATATGATGGGCTTTCGGCACGGCCTGACGGCGTGGCGGCGGCTGCTCAAGCCCGGCGGCTATGTGGCGGTGACCGAGCCGGTGCTGTTGCGGCCACGGGC
>JAYUBD010000465.1:0-14781 GCA_043740995.1 Caulobacteraceae bacterium
TCTGACACCCTTGACGACCGGCGAGGGCGGCTATCGGCCGGGCGTGCAATACGATTTCAGCGCGGGTGTCGCGGTGGCATTGAAAAAGATGGAGATTCAGCTTGCCTGGACATTGCGCCGGCCGGGCGGCGCCATCGCCTATGGCCACCCACAGCGCCGATCCCGGTTGGCGCTGGGCGCCACCTATTATTTTTGACCGTCGCGGGGGCGACTATTTTTCGCCGTGAATTGAACGAATGGCCGATTGGTCGCCATCCATGTGTTGCAGGCGGCCATGGGGCCGGCGACCCATTGTTGGAGAGACTATCCATGCATATCTCGAATAAACGCACAGCGGCTGCGCTCGCGGCGCTCGGCGCGAGTTTGGCCGGCCTGTATGGCCTTCCGGCCCAGGCGGAACGGTTCAACATCACAAATCTGGTGTCCGACGGATTCGTCCCGGCGGTGACCATTGATCCCGGCCTGATCAACCCCTGGGGCATTTCCTATGGACCGACAGGCCCGTTCTGGGTGTCGGACAACAATTCCGGCCTTTCCACCCTCTACAATGGCGCCGGCGCCAAGCAGGCGCTCACCGTCACGATAGCGCCGACGCCCGGCGGCGCGGGTTCCGCAACGCCCACCGGGCAGGTGTTCAGCAGCGCCAAAACCGATTTCACGATCACCGCCGGCGGCAAGTCCGGCCCCTCGCGCTTTATCTTCGACACTGAAGGCGGCACGATCTCCGGATGGGCGCCCGGTGTGAGCCTTACCAATTCGGTGCTGGCGGTCGATAATTCAGCCGCCGGCGCGGTCTATAAAGGCCTGGCGATCGGTTCGACCGGCGGCGCGAATTTCCTCTATGCGGCGAACTTCAACAGCGGACAGGTCGAGATGTATGATGGCGCATTCGGTCTGGTGAAGACCTTCACCGACCCAACCGTCGCCGCCGGTTACGCGCCGTTCAACGTCCAGACCCTGGGCGGCACACTTTACGTCACCTTCGCCTTGCAGAACGCCGCCAAACACGATGATGTGAGCGGCGCCGGCAATGGTTATGTCGATGCCTTCGATCTTAACGGCGCCTTCCTGCGCCGCATCGTCTCACTGGGCGGACAGATCAATTCACCCTGGGGTCTGGATCTCGCGCCCGCCGGCTTCGGCGCGTTGGCCGGCGATCTTCTGGTCGGCAATTTCGGTGACGGCACGATCAGCGCCTTCGATCCGGTCACCGGCGCCTTCCAGGGCGAACTCCTTGGCAATAGCGGCGCCCCCATTGTGATCGGCGATCTTTGGGGCCTGATCAATGGCAATGGCGCGGCCGGCGGTGACGTGAACAAGGTGTATTTCACCGCTGGCCTCCTGGATGAGTCGCATGGCCTGTTCGGCAGCCTCTCGGTGACGCCCGAGCCGGCCTCCTGGGCGCTGATGATCCTGGGTCTTTCGGCGCTGGGGCTGCGGCTTCGCGACCGCCGACGGGCCGAAGCGATCCTAGGCTAGGGTCACGCTATCTCCCTGTAGGGCCTTTCGCCGCGATTATCGTTTTGAGAAGAGGTGCGGGCGATGGCCGCGAGACGAATCATGCCAACCGCTGCGCCCCCCCCCTCGCGTCGCCGGTTTGTCCTCTATGTGGTGATCGCCGGCGGGGGTGCGCTCGGCCTGGCATCCCGACCGGCGGTAGCCGGGCCGGCCAAGCTTGCCCCGAGTGAAGTCGGGTATCAGAGCCGTCCGAAGGGCAGGTTGCGATGCGACCTTTGCGTGAATTGGCGCCCGCCGGCTGACTGCGTGGTCGTGAACGGACCGATCAACCCGTCCGGCTGGTGCGGCCTCTTCGTGCACAAACCCTGAACCCATCTAATCCTGAGTCCCAATCAAAGCGGGTGCGCCCATGCGTCATTCCGAAGGCTTTTGCACGCCTGCAAGCGCCCTGTTGTTCGCCATCGGCCTGATCTGCCTGGCGCCGATCGAGGCGAGCGCCTTGCCGAGCTTCGCGGTGCAGACCGGCCAGCCTTGCCAAGCCTGCCACGTCGGCGGGCTGGGGCCTCAACTCACGCCGTTCGGGCGGGAGTTCAAACTGCACGGCTATACGGCGCGGACCGTGGGATTCAGCCTGCCGCTCACCGCGTTCGCCGTCGCCTCCTATGTCCGCACCGGAAAGGATCAGCCGACCCCTCCGGCCCCCGGTTTCAGCGCCAATGACAATATCGCGATCGACCAGGTCAGCCTGTTCCTGGCCGGAGGGTTTGGTTCACACCTCGGCGCATTCGTTCAAGGCACCTATGACGGGGTCGGCAAGTCGTTCACCTGGGACAATGTGGATGTGCGGACGGTGGCCAAGACCACTTTGTCAGGGTTCGACGCGGTGCTGGGCCTCAGCCTCAATAACAGCCCCACCGTGCAGGACGCTTTCAACACCCTTCCCGCCTGGGGTTTTCCGTATTCCAGGTCCACTTTGGGACCCACCCCCGGCGCCGCGCCGCTGATCGGAAGTTTTGCGCAGAATACCTTGGGACTCACCGGCTACGCCTGGATCAATGACCAGCTGTACTTGGAGCTGGGGGCCTATCGGTCGCTGGGCGCGGGGTTTCTCATCCACGCCGGCGTCGATCCCTTTTCACCAGGCAAGATCAATGGGTTCGCGCCCTACGCACGGATCGTCTACCAGCGGAATTTTGGGGATCGCAATTTTTCAATCGGCGCGTTTGGAATGAGCGCCAGGCTTTTTCCGGGGCGAGATGAAAGCGCCGGCATGACCGATAGGTACGCGGATGTTGGCGTGGATGGATCCTTTCAATATTTCGCCGACAACCGCGACGTTGTCTCTGTGAATGCGCGCTACACCTATGAGCGACAGCGACTGAACGCCTCGCGGGCGCTCGGCCTGGCGCGCAACGCGCCGGGGAATCTGCAGGACCTGCGGTTCGATGTTTCGTACTACTGGCGGAACAAAATTGGCCTGACCACCCAGCTATTCAAAACCTGGGGATCGCGAGACGGTTTGCTGTACGCCGCCAACCGAACATTTCGACCGGACAGCTCGGGGCTGACCCTGCAGCTCGATGGCACGCCATATGGCGATGGCCGATCGCCGCTCGGACCCCGTTTCAATCTTCGGGTCGGCATTCAATACACCGCCTATTTCACCTTCAATGGCGCGGGCGGTAATTTCGACGGCCTGGGCCGCAATGCGGCGGATAGCAACACCCTTCGGGTGTTCAGCTGGATCTATTATTAGCGCGCAGGCGGCCAGGTTGATTCGGCTCTACGCCCCCTCCCAGCAGAGGCGCATCACTCATCTCCCGCCGGGCTATCGAATTTGGCGCCGTCACCTTTCATCGCGTATGTGCGGGTGGCGGAACGGGCGCCGGCCATTCGGAAATGCCTCGGCGATCAAGGGTTGATCATGGCGACACGGGCGCATTGGCGAAAGAAACGGAGCCTCGCCGGCTTGATCCGAGAGTCTTGGCTGACGTGGAAGCATCGCGCCCACCGTTACGCCCCGGTGTTCGATCACGACTGGGCGGCCTCGCCCTACACGCGCGCGTCGGTGGTCAACCTGCTGCTGCGCGACAGGCCGGACAACCGTTACCTGGAAATAGGTTGCGCCGGTGATGAATTGTTCGCGGCGGTCGCGTCCGAAGCAAAAATCGGCGTTGATCCGGCGCGCGGTGGCACCCACCGCATGACCAGCGATGTTTTTTTCGAAACCCATCCTGACGCTCGGTTTGATGTCATCTTCATCGATGGCCTGCACCTCTATGATCAGGTGCGCCGCGATGTGGTGAACGCCCTGGCCGCCCTCGCGCCCGGCGGGTGGATCGCCATTCACGACATGCTGCCCCGGGATTGGATCGAGGAGCATGTGCCGCAGATCTCCACGGCGGGCTGGACGGGCGACGGCTGGAAGGTCGCCTTCGAACTTGCGGAAACCAGCGGACTGGATTTTCGTCTCTTGACCATTGATCACGGTGTCGTAATCGTCAGGCCTGGGCTCGAAGCCGTGTGCTTGGCGGACTGCCGTGCGGCGTTGCGCGATCTTCGATTTGACTACCTGCACCGGAATTTCGACCGCCTTCCCGTGCTCGACTTTGAGGGCGGTCGGGCTTGGATCGACGCCCAACGCGTCTGTCGTGCTGGCTAAAAGCTCTGGCGCGGACTAGGGTGCCGCCGATGAAAGATTTGATTGATGTCGCGGGCGCTTCCGGAGCGGTTTACCGCTTTGCCCGTCTGCGTGATGGCCGTCCCCTGTCCGCCATGGGCGGCAATTATGTTTACACGCGAGTGTCCGGCGAGGCCCCGGAGATCGTCTTTGCGGGCGTGGCGCAGAATCTGCTGACCGACGCCCATGAACGCTGGGACGAAGCGGTGAGAGCCCACGACGCGGCTCAATTGTTCACCCGCCTCAATGTCAGCCAAAGCGTCCGCCAGCACGAGCAGGAAGACATCCTGGAAGCGTGTCGCCCGCCGATGAACGGACCAGCGGATGCCGATCCGAAGGGTTCATCCCATGCCGTGGACGCACAGCCGGCGTCCTAGCCGGCGAACAGCCGATTGAGCTCTCCACCGGGGGCGGCGTCTGCGAAGGCGTTGAACGTCCCGTCTTGCGCGATCTCGCGCGCCGCCCGCAGGAAGCCGCCCCAGGCGGCTCGCGCCAGCGACCCGCCGACGCTGATCCGTCTTACGCCCAAACCCGCGAGCACGGTGACGGACAGACCGGGGGTCAGCACATTGACCGGGCGCGGAGCCGCAGCCTTTACCAAGGCCGCGATCTGCGCCTCGTCGCGCAGGCCGGGCGCATAGAGGCAATCCGCGCCCGCTTCGGCATAGGCCGTCAGCCGGCGAAGGGTTTCGGCCATGTCCGGGCGTCCGGTGATAAAGCCTTCCGAGCGCGCGGTAAGCAGAACGCCGGATCCGCCCGCGTCAATGGCGGCCCGGGCGGCGGCGATGCGCCTCACGGCCAGGTCGAAATCATAAAGGGGTGATGCGGCGTCGCCGGTGCTGTCCTCGATGGATAACCCGGCGATCCCCGTTTGCACCGCCAGAGCGACGTTGGCCGCCACGCCGTCGGGATCATCGGCGAAACCATTTTCGAAATCAGCGTTGATCGGAATATCGACAGCTGCCGCCAGGGCGGTAAGGTGGCTGAGCACCGCGTCCCGCTGCACATCATTGTCACGGTGACCCATCGACCAGGCCATGCCGGCGCTGGTCGAGGCCAGGGCCGGGAATCCCAGGCTCTGCAGGGCGATGGCCGAGCCGGCGTCCCAGGGATTGGGAATGACGAAACAGCCGCGCTCGTGCAGGGCGTGAAAGGCGGCGCGCTTGTGTGCGGTGGTCTGGGTCATGGTTGGCCTGCGAAGATTGAAGACCCGCCGCTTATAGGCGGGGTCAGGGTTCAGGTCGATTTCGGTTCATCTGGATGCCCCTAAACCCGGAATGAATGCGCCATTCCCGCGCGAGCGGGCGGGCGGGGCGCGTCGCTTTCATCGGCTTCGCGCTGGTTGGGACTTGTGAATCCTGCGCCGCCTGTGCCCAAAGGAGGCCACTGGGCGGCGGTTCAGCATTGGAGGGGTGCCATGACGGCTGCTTGCGGCGTTGATACCGGTTTCGTTGCCCTGGGGTACGCCAAGGTCGCGGTGCTCGGGGTGATTCAGGGCATCACCGAGTTAATGCCGATCTCATCGACGGCGCATATGCGCGTGGTCCCGGCCCTGCTCGGGTGGCGAGACCCCGGGTCGGCTTTTTCGGCGGCCATGCAACTGGCAGCCCTGGCGGCCGTCCTAAGCTATTTCAGGCGAGATGTGAGTCGCCTGGCGCTTGGGAGCGTTCTGGCCTTGCGCGAGCGCCGATGGGACGACTCATCCCTGCGTCTGTTGGTGTGGATCGGGCTCGCCACCATCCCGATCGTGCTGGCCGGCATCGCCTTGTCGCCTATCCTGAACCAGTGCAACTCGCCGTTGCGGAGTCTGAGCGTGATCGGCTGGGCCTGTATCGCCATGGCGATCCTGCTGGCGCTCGCCGAAATGCGCGCGAAACATCGCCGCGAATTGGCGGGTGCGTCTTTGGTCGATGCGCTCCTGGTGGGCGTCGCTCAGGTCGGCGCGCTGATCCCCGGCGTGTCGCGCTCGGGGTCAACCCTGACCGCGGCTTTGGGCCTGGGTTTCAAACGCGAGGAAGCCGCGCGGTTTTCCTTCCTCCTGGGTCTTCCGGCCATCGCGCTGGCGGGATTGAAGGAGGTATGGGAACTGCACAAGGCCCACCTGGATGCGCATGGCTGGTCGGTGCTTGGCCTTGGCCTGCTGGTCGCGTCGGTGTCGGCCTTCGTCGCCATCTGGGGTCTGATGCGGATTTTGGAACGGTTCTCGGCCTGGCCGTTTGTGGTCTATCGCGGCCTGCTGGGCGTGGCCCTGTTGATCGGCGTCGGCGCGGGCTGGCTCGCTTAGAGCGTTCGGACACGTCTAAAACTGGGTGTGGATCCGCGCCGCGAAGATCGAGACCGGACCCCGGTCGCGATTATAGGCGGGATTGTTCACGAACTGGTAGTCGACGGCCAGATGCAGAGATCGCCCCACCGCGATGTCGTAATAGGTTTCCAGTATAGCCTCGCGCCCATAGTGGGGCAGGCGCCCGTCGCCCACCAATATCCCCACGCCGCCGGCGGCCAGATAGGCCTGGTGGGCCTTAGAGATGCCGTTGATCTCGCCGGCCAGGGCCAGAGTGTCACCCGAACGGCCCCACCTCGCGCCGCTTAGGGAAAGGCCACCGGAAACCGTGGCGTCGATATCGGCGAATTCATATGGCTCCACGGCGCCGCCCGCCACCCCGGCGCGCAAGAAGACGCCCAGGACGCGCGCCACCTGTTGTGAAAGAGTGGCGTTGACGCCGCCGCGCTCGCCATAACGTCTGACCAGGGCGGTGTTAGCCGGGCTCCCCGTCGCCAGCCCCAGGGCGACGGCCTGGTCATATTGGCCCATCCGACCGCGGGTGACAAAGCCGGTGAGTTTAGCGGATCCGGGCTGGCCGGCGACGGTGAAGCGTCGTTCCAACTCGCCGATCAACTGGAACTGGCCGAATTTCGGATCGAGTTTTTCGCTGTTCGGAACATCGGAGAGGTCGAACGCACCGGCCCGCAACGTCCAGGCGCCCTGATACCATTCGATCGCCGCCCCGGCGCTATAGCCCCAGGCATCCGCCGCATAGTCGAACGTTCCCGCGTCGATCACCCCCCAGTTCAGGAAATCGTGTTTGGGGTCGTGGGCATATCGGCTGGTGTCGAACATATCGGTGACGCCGAACTTGCCCAACGTGATCACCAGTCGATTGTCGGACTGATGGCCGGCGAGTTGGTTGAGGTCGGGCTCGACGCGGTCGGACGCGCCCGAGAGGTTGATCGTCTGGCGCAGGAACAGCCGCTGCAGGCGGAAATAGGGTTTGGCTTTTCCAACCTTATAGGCCTCGCCGCTGGGAAATCCGGCGACGCCCAGGGTATTGCTCAGGCCGAAACCCTGATCGATTTCCGGATTTACCCACAGTTCCGCGCCCCGCCAGGGTCTCAGGCCGGCGAACAGGGTCGCATCGAAGGTCTCGCGTCCAGAAGCATAGGGCGCCAGACTGTTGGCGCCGCGATAGGGCGAGGTGAATGCAGTATGCACCTGATCGACAAAGGTGGCCTGGCCGTGGATCGCCCATGCCTGATCAGTCGGCGGTGGCGGCGGCCCGCCCGGGTGTTCGGCGGCCGTCGCGAGGGCAGGGAAGGCAAGCAGCGCCGCCAACCCGCGAACCAAGGCGTTCGAGCTTGGCCAACCGGCCCGGTAAGGTCTACAGTGCACGGATGAATACCAGGGAACCCTTGTTGAAACCTGTGGCGATTGCTGATCTGCGGCCCACTCAGATCACCGTGGGCATTCGAGAAGTCGATCAGAAACGCAAGCATTTTCGCAGCCTTGCGGTGGAAAACGAAGGCGCGTTCCTTGGCCGCCACATGATCCCGTCGGTGCTGGGGCCGAAACACCTGCACTATATTATCGACAATCATCACCTGGCGCGCGCCCTGCATGACGAAGGGGTTGAGCATGTGCTGGTGACGGTGGCGGCGGATCTCAGCGCCCTGTCGAAGGCGTCATTCTGGACCTATCTCGACAACCGCAGCTGGTGCCATCCCTATGACGACAATGGCCGCCGTCGGGACTTCAGCGCCATCCCCACATCAGTCGCCAAATTGTCGGACGATCCGTATCGCAGTCTTGCCGGGAATTTGCGTCACCTCGGCGGCTTTGCCAAGGACACCGCCCCCTTCAGTGAGTTCCTGTGGGCCGATTTTTTCCGCGCTCGAATCAAGCCCAAGGCCTTGACAGAGAATTTCGACCGCGCCCTGCAGCGGGCGCTGGTGATCGCGAAGTCAGACGATGCAACCTATCTGCCGGGATGGTGCGGTCCCGACCCGATCGGCTAGGTTTCACTCCGGCCCAATGGCGTGCCCGCGAAGCCTTCAACCCCATGTCACCTTGCGGCCAAAATGAAACGCCGCCGGCAGGGCCGGCGGCGTTCAACGCATTATCGTCGAAGGGAATCAGGCGACGGCTTGATGGCGGCGAGTCGCCCGCACGCCGGCGCCGATGGCCCCGAAGCCCAGCAGCATCATCACCCAGGTCGCCGGCTCGGGAACGGAGGCTTCACCCAGGAAGGCCAAGCCGTCGATGGTGTCGGCGGTGGCTCCGAAGGGTTGGAAACCCGCATTGAGCGCAACGCCAGCGAGCGTGTAGGGGATCACGGAACCACCCGCGAGCCCCACCCACATAATGCCGTTTGCCGCATCAAAGGCGAGGCCACCGGCGTTCGAGGGCGTACTGAACTGAGCGGTGAACACATTGGTCGTGGGATCCCAGATACCCACTTGGCGCGCGCCCCAATGGGTGATCCAGATATCGGTGCCGACATAGGACATGCCGACAACATCGGGCTGCGACTGGCTGCTCAGCACCGCGCCGGTGGTGACATCGATCTGTTGGATGCCGTTGCTATATTGAGCATGATAGAGCTTGGTGCCCGTCCAGATCATGTCTTCATTGCAGCAGCCGGTCGCGATGCCGGGCACGGAAATCGAGCCGAGCAGGACGCCCGTATAGCTGATCTTGTTGATGACGCCGTCGAAGGGATTGCCGGCATACAGATAATTTTGGCCACTGACATCGGTCAGGCCATTGAGATTGACGGTGGTGGCGTAGTTGGTCTGGCTGACCACGTTCGCGCCGGTTACGGCCGCCACGCCGAGCACGTCAGGTAGAGTTCTTCCAGCGAAGCTTCGTGTGTCGGAGCCGATGAACAGGGTGCCTGCGATGGCCGAGCCGGCGATGGGAGCCAAGAGCAGCGCGAGCGCCGCGCCGGCGAAAAGGATCTTGGATTTCATAGGCGTCAGCCCCTCATTTTTTGTTGCGAGTCCCCGCGACACTGCGGAGCTTAGGGATCGTTGGTGCCGGGCAAACAATCTGTCAACTCAATTTTGCTTTGTCTTCGCCGCCCGCTGGGTCCGCGAGGGTAAGTGCCCAGGGCGAGCCGGCTCGCCGAGCGGCGCCCGCCCGGCCAGAACTGGCTCTTGCAGGGCATAGCCGCGATATAATCGTGTCGCCCGGATATTGGCGGTGTTCACGTCCAGCCGGGTTTGCCAGACAGCATGCATTGGGCCCATTCTTCGAGGCATGCTCAGTCTTTTGGGAATCCCGGTGGTGCTGCTCGGGCTGATGGCCCGCTTCAACCCCATCCTTGTGGTCACCGCCGCCGCCTTGGTGACCGGTCTGGCCGGTGGTCTCAATCTGATCACCGTCGTTTCGGCGCTGGGCAAGGGCTTTAACGACGCCCGCTATGTCAGCGTCGCCTTCCTCATCCTGCCGATGGTCGGCCTGCTGGAACGGGCGGGACTACAGGCGCGCGCGCGGGCTCACGTCGCGCGGTTGCACTCGGTGTCGGTGGGCGGGGTGTTGACGGCTTATCTCGCTCTGCGCCAGGTCAGCGCGGCGGTCGGCCTGATGTCACTGGGCGGACAGGCAGCCATGGTTCGCCCGCTGATCGCGCCGATGGCCGAGGGCGCGGACGCGGGTCGCGATCCCACCGACGCGAGCCGTCGCACCCTGATCTTCGCTCACGCCGCCGCCGTGGACAATATCGGGGCCTTCTTCGGCGAGGATATCTTTATCGCCCTGGGCTCGGTGCTGCTCATCCAGGCTGTGCTGGAGCAAAACCATATCCAGGTCGCCCCCTTGAGCATCGCGCTTTGGGCGATCCCCACCGCCCTGCTGGCCTTCGTCGTGCACGCCGTCCGGCTGCACCGGCTTGATCGACGCCTGAAACGCGCGGCGGGGAGCGCTGCATGATCGGGACCGGCGCGGTCTATGCCCTGGCCGGCCTGTTGTTCGGGGCTATCGCCGTGATCAACGCCATCGACTGCGGCGACCCCCGGCGATGGCGCAAGGCCGCGTTCTGGGGACTGTTCTGTCTAAGCTTCCTGTTTGGCGACGACCTGGGCGACCTGGGTAACGGCGTCCTGGTTCTCGCCATGGTGGTCATCGCCGCAACCGGCGCGTTCGGCGGGCCGCTATCGACAGAGTCGCCGAAGTTGGAAAACGCCACGCCTAATCTGGGCGACCGGCTGTTTCTGCCGGTCTTGATCGTCCCGATCACCACGCTCGTCGGAACCCTGGTATTTCCGCATCTGCGCCTGGGGGGCGCCAGTCTTGTCGAGACCCGGCAGGTCACGGTGATCTCCATGGCTCTGGGCGTGGTGCTGGCTCTGGGCGCCGCCATGGCGATGTTGCGGGCGCCGCCATCGGCGCCGGCCCGCGAGGCGCGCCGCCTGTTGGACCAGGTCGGCTGGGCGGCGATCTTGCCGCAATTGCTGGCGGCGCTGGGCGCGGTGTTCGCCCTGGCTGGTGTTGGTCACGCGGTCGGCGATCTGATTTCGCTATGGCTGCCGGGCGACAGTCGTTTCGCCATCGTGGCGACCTACTGCCTCGGGATGGCCGCCTTCACCATGATCATGGGCAATGCGTTCGCCGCCTTTCCCGTGCTCACCGCTGGTTTAGGCGCGCCTCTGATCGTCGGCAAATTCGGCGGTGACCCGGCGATCATGGGCGCGCTCGGCATGCTGTCTGGTTATTGCGGGACCCTGATGACCCCAATGGCGTCGCACAATATCATCCCGACCGCCTTGCTGGGCCTGCCGCAAGGCGCCGTCATTCGCGCCCAGGCGCCAACCGCGATCATCGTCCTGTTGGGCAATATCGTCCTGATGTACAGTCTGGTGTTCCATAGATGACCGTGGCTCCTGTCCAACTCACGGCTACCCTGGCCTCTCGTCTGGCCAATGCGGCGCTTGGGCATATCGGTCGCGAATATCCGACGGTGTTGGTTCAGGTGATGTCTGGACCGGAAGACGCCTCGACGCCGAGGTCGCTGCACCCGATCTTTTTCGGCAGTTTCGATTGGCACAGCTGCGTTCACGCGCACTGGATGCTGGCGAGGCTGCTGCGCCTGTATCCGGCCCTGGCCGAGGCTGAGACTATCCGGAGCCATTTCGACCAGGCCCTTACGCCGCCCAAGGTGGCCGGCGAACGCGCCTATTTGCAAAGGCCGGGCCACGCCGGTTTTGAGCGGCCCTATGGCTGGGCCTGGCTGTTGAAGCTGGCGGCGGAACTCGAGGATGGCGCGGCGGGCCGGTGGGGCGTGACATTGCAGCCCTTGGCCCGCGACTTCGCTGACCGCTTCAAGGCCTACCTACCCAAGGCCGACTATCCGGTTCGCGCCGGCGTGCATTCCAATACTGCTTTTGCCCTGCTGCTCGCCGACGACTATGCCCAGGCCGCTGGAGACGTCGCGTTGCGCGATCTGGTGCGCGGAAAGGCGCGCGCCTGGTACGGGCTCGACGCAGATTGCCAGGCCTGGGAGCCGTCCGGCGACGATTTTCTGTCGCCCGCCCTGATTGAAGCCCTACTGATGCGACGCTGTCTCGCGCCCGAGGCCTTCCAGGCCTGGTTCGCCGCCTTCCTTCCGCACGCCGGTGAAAGCGAACCGGCAACGCTGTTTCACCCTGCGCGGGTCAGCGATCGCAGCGATGGCAAGATCGCCCATCTGGACGGACTCAACCTGTCCCGCGCCTGGTGCTGGCAGAGTCTGGCCGGTGGGCTCGCCGCCGGCGATCCGGTCGCGGCGGTGGCGCGGGCGGCGGCGGACCGTCACCTGAGCGCCGGCCTGGGCCACGTCACGGGCGACTATATGGGCGAGCACTGGTTGGCCAGTTTCGCACTTCTCGCTTTGGAAGCGTGAAAGCCGGGCCGGGTTGGGGTAGGTCTGCCCTGATGCGGCGAAGAGGACAGGCGTGAACAGCAGTTGGAACGAGGCGGATGCCGGGGCCGCCGTCACGCGCTATGCGACGCAGGGTGCGGGGCCCGATCTCGCCTTGCGCACCTACAGCGCCCGCCTGCTCGGCGCGGATCCGCGCCTCGTTCTGCACGGCGGCGGCAATACCTCGGTGAAGACCCAGGCCCGGGACCTGTTTGGCGAGGCGGTCGATGTTCTCTGCGTCAAGGGCAGCGGCTGGGATCTCGCGACCATCGAACCGACGGGACACCCCGCGGTTCGGCTGTCGCCGCTGTTGCGGCTGCGATCATTAGCGGCGCTTTCCGATGAGGCCATGGTCAATCAGCAGCGTCTGAACCTGCTGGACGCCGCCGCGCCCACCCCTTCGGTCGAAACCCTGCTGCATGCCTTCATTCCCCATAAATATATCGATCACACCCACGCCACCGCCTTTCTGGCTCTGGCCAATCAGCCGGACGCCGAGGCGCTGATCGGTCGCTTGTACGGCGACCGGATCGCCTGCGTGCCCTATGTGATGCCGGGCTTCGCGCTCGCCAGGCTGGCGGCCGAGATTCACGACGCCCACCCAGGCATCGAGGGGTTGGCCCTGATCCACCATGGTCTGTTCTCGTTCGGGGCGACGGCCCGTCAGAGCTATGAACGGATGATCTCGCTGGTCAGCATCGCGGAAAACCACCTTCGATCCGGACCGCCCGTGCCCGACCCGCTCAGCGGCCCGCGGTTCGAGGCGGCGCCGGTGCTGCCGGTGCTGCGCGGCCTGCTGAGCGCCGCGCTCGAACCCGGCGGAGAAGGGCGGTGGATTCTCGATCTACGAGCGGGCGACGACCTTCTCGCCATGCTCGATGATCCCCGCTTGCCGGAATGGGCGGGTCGCGGGGTCGCGACCCCGGACCATGTGATTCGCACCAAACGCCGCCCCTTGGTTCTGGCGAGACCCGAGGGCGATCTACGCCAGTGGCGACGGAGCGCCGCCGCCGCGCTCGCCGACTATTGTACCGCATACCAGGCCTATTTCCTGCGCAACAATGCGCGCGTGGGCGGGGTCAAGCGCGCCCTCGATTCCCTGCCGCGCGTCGTTCTGATCCCCGGGGTCGGCCTGATCGGGATCGGTCGCAACGCCGACGAGGCGGCCATCGCCGCCGACGTGGCGACTGCCTGGAGTGAAACCCTGCGGGGCGCCGAGGCAGTCGGCCGGTTCGCGCCGCTGGGCGAGGTCGATACCTTCGACATGGAATACTGGTCGCTCGAACAGGCCAAGCTCGGCAAGGGCGTTCGGCGGCGACTGGAGGGGCGGGTGGTTCTGATCACCGGCGGCGCGGGCGCCATCGGCGGCGCGGCGGCGCGGGCCTTCGCCGGCGAGGGCGCGCAGATCGCCTTGCTCGACAAGGATGCCGCCGGCATTGAATCGCTGGCCCGTGAACTGGGTGGTTTGGCCCTGGCTTGCGATGTCAGCGATCCCCGCCAGGTTCAACAAGCCTTTGATGCCGCGTGCCGTTGCTTAGGCGGGGTCGATATCGTGATCTCAAACGCCGGCTCCGCCACGACCGGCATGATCGCGGATCTTGACGACGCGGCGCTGCGCGGCAGCTTCGAGATCAACTTCCACGCGCATCAAAGCGTCGCTCAGGCGGCGGTTCGTGTGATGCGGGCCCAGGGGATGGGCGGTGCGCTGCTGTTCAATGTCTCGAAGCAGGCCCTCAATCCAGGCGCGAATTTCGGCGCCTATGGCGCCGCGAAAGCCGCGCTGCTCGCCCTGATGCGGCAATATGCGTTGGAACATGGCGCGGATGGCATCCGCGCCAACGCCATCAATCCGGATCGCATCCGCTCCGGTCTGTTGACCGAGGCGATGATCACCGCGCGCGCCGCCTCGCGCGGCGTCGATGCCCAGACCTATATGTCGGGTAATCTGTTGGGTGAGGAGGTCACCGCCGACGACGTGGCTCAGGCCTTCGTGTTCGCGGCCCTGATGCGCCGGACCACCGGGGCGGTGATCACCGTTGATGGCGGCAATGTCGCGGCCATGGTGCGATAGACCGCCGCGCCGTCAGGTCAGGGGGCAACCGGCGAATTCGCCGACCTTGGCCACGGTTAGAGTGCTCATATTCAAGGCCATCAGCGGCGCCATGGACTGGGCTCCCAGCCCGGTGAACAGGTCGATGCGGCCCTTGTGAATCGCGCCGCCGATGTCGGACGCATACCAATAGCCATCGTGCCGGCGGCCGTCGGGCATCGGCAGGCCGACGGTCTCCTTGATGAACAATATGCTGTGCCGGACCACGGAGACGCCATCCACGGCTGCGGTCCGCATGGCGACCACCCGGCAGCCCAGCGAATCCTTGTCGCGAATGCCGTGGCCGCCCGCATGGTAGAGACTGGCCTTGAGGCCGAAGGTCGCCAACAGGGGCCGCGCGGTGCTGACCACGGTATTGA
>JAYUBD010000466.1:0-4756 GCA_043740995.1 Caulobacteraceae bacterium
CGCCGGTCGCGAGCGTATTGCCGAGCAGGGCCAGGGCGTCGTTCCCGCCCGCCAGCCTGTCGCCCATGATCCCTGAGCCGATCACGATGGCGAGGAGTAACGCCGTGCCGAGCCCTTCGGCGACCAGGCGCCTCGCCAGATCGAACGGCTCGAGCGGAGGTTCCAGGCTCGCATCGCTCATGCGGGCTGAGGCGCGTCGTCTGCCTGGCCGATATCGTCCATTCGGCGTTTCAGCGACATGCGATCGAGCTTGTCGATCGGCAGGTTGATGAGGAGGTTCACGCGATTGCTGAGCATGCGGTAGGCGTCGGCGAACGCCAGCGCTATGTCGGTGTCCGACCCCGTGGCGCCGGCTGGGTCGGGAATTCCCCAATGCGCGCGCATCGGCTTGCCGGGCCAGATGGGGCAGACTTCGCCCGCCGCATTGTCGCAAACCGTGATGATGAAATCGAACTCCGGCGCCCCTTCCCTGGCAAACTCGTCCCAGCTTTTCGAGTGCAGGCCGTCCGTCGGATAGCGCAGGCTTTCCAGGAGCTGGAGCGCGAACGCGTTGACCTTGCCGGTGGGCGTCGAGCCCGCCGACCAGGCTTTGAAGCGCCCGGCCCCTGCCCTGTTGAGGATGCTTTCCGCCAAGATCGAGCGGGCGGAATTGCCCGTGCAGAGGAAGAGGACGTCGTACGGCTGATCAGACATGGGCGCCTTCCCTAGCAGCAGGCGCTGGCGGCCTTGGTGGGCGCTTCGACAGGCGCGCAGCACGCCGCGTTCGGAGCCATACCGAGCACGACGTCCGGCTCATCCTCACCGTAGGAAACGGCCTCGCCGAAGGTGTGGAAGGTCTCCCAGCGGACGCCGTTTGGATCGTTGACCCAGGCCTTGTCGGACTTGGCGTAGCAGCAGGTCGTCGCCTCCTGATCGCGGGTCACCTCTCCCGCGGCCTTCAGGCGGCCGGCCAGTTCAGCCAGCTCATCGCCGCTCTCGACCTGGATGCCGAGATGATCGACGCCGGTGACCCGCGCGCGATCCGAGATCGCGAAATTCACGCGCGGGTCGTCGAGCATCCACTTGGCGTAGTCGTCCTTGAGGACGGACGGCTCGGCGCCGAACAGCGTCGAATAGAAGCCGATGGATTTGCCGAGGTCCTCGACCGCGACGTGGACGTGGAGGCGTTTCATGAAAGGGCTCCTGTGGGTTGGTCGCAGCAGGCGGCTCGGCTCGCCGCGACGCCGAGCGGCGCGCAAACCTCGGGATGCCCCTGACAGCAATCCTCCATCAGGTAGACGAGCAGATCGCTCATCCCGTCGTAGTTCGCGGCATAGATGATCGAGCGGCCATCGCGCCGGCTGGAGACCAGCTCGGCGTTGGCGAGGATGTTGAGCTGGGCCGAGAGCGTGTTCGGCGTGATCTCCAGAAGGCGGGCGATTTCACCGGCCGCAATGCCATCGCGGCCAGCCTTCACGAGTAGGCGAAAGACCGCGAGACGGGAGTCCTGGGCGAGCGCGGAGAGGCGCTTGATGGCCATATTTAATTCCATAATTCCAGGATTATGGAATTATGGGAAGACGTCAAGTCACCAAGTCGGTCAGCATGGGAAAGGACGCCAAGGACCGGGTTCGCCCACCCCTCGGTCGGGAGCAGGTGGGCGACGCCACGGCGTCGGCTTGCGCCGACAACTTCTCCCGTACTTGGGAGAAGGAACCTTGGGCTTAGTGCGCGTATTCCGGTTCGGCGCGGACGCCCCAGCGGTGCGAGCCTTCGCCGAACGGCAGGTGGAACCCGTACGCAGCGCGGCGGCGCTCGTCGCGCCAGTTCTGTTCGAAGGAGAGGATCACCGCCTCTTCGAGTTCTTCGGGGATCTGGCGCACGTCGTGGCCGTAGTGACGGGCCACCTGTTCGATGACCATCCCACGATGGGCTTCGCCACCGAGAACAAGGAGGGCCTCGCGAACCCGCTTGGCGAGGGTCTGGGTCGCACGCGCCGGCTTTTTGCTCGGGGCGTCGTAGATGTCGGCCATTGGAGGTGTCCCGCTCGTTTCCAGTCTGTCCTGGAACACTGCGCGCGACGGGTTTAGCGCCGGGTTAAATAGCAGGTTGAACTCAAAGTTAATCTACGACCCTGGGTTTAACCCAGGCCGGAGGCTCTCGCGACCTGATAGGTGGCCAGGGCGGCCAGGTAGGCGAGGCTGGTCATGTAGACCAGCATGACGATCGGCCAGAGCCAGGAGTTGGTCTCGCGCTTCACGACGCCGATGGTCGAGGCGCACTGCGGGGCGAAGACGTACCAGGCCAGGAACGACAGGCCGGTGGCGATCGACCAGTGCTGGGCCAGGGTCGCGCCGAGCGTATTGGCGGAATCGCCGGTGGCGCTGATGGCGTAGACGGTGCCGAGCGCGGCGACCGCCACCTCGCGCGCGGCGAAGCCGGGGATCAGGGCCACGGTCATCTGCCAGTTGAAGCCGATGGGCTGTAAAAGGGGCTGCAGCAGGTGTCCGAGCCGCCCGGCGATGGAGTAGTTGATCGCCGGGTCCGTCGCGCCGGCCGGGGCGCCCGGGAACGACGACAGGAACCAGACGGCGATCATCATCGGGAAGATGATCGTGCCGGCGCGGGTGAGGAAGATCCGGCCGCGCAGGATGACATTGCGCGCGACGTTGGCCGGGTCGGGCGTCTTATAGGCCGGCAGCTCCATCAGGAAGGGCTCGACGGCGCCGCGCCAGAACAGCTTGCGCGTGATGAAGGAAACGCCCAGCGCCGAGAGGATGCCGGCGGCGTAGAGGCCGAACATCACAAGCCCCTGCAGGTTCATCACGCCCGCCACCGTGCGGCTGGGGATGAAGGCCGAGATGATCAGGGTGTAGACCGGGATGCGCGCCGAGCAGGTCATCAGGGGCGCCACCAGGATGGTGGTCAGCCGGTCGCGCTTGTTGTCGATCACCCGCGTCGCCATGATCCCCGGGATGGCGCAGGCGAAGCTGGAGAGCAGCGGGATGAAGGCGCGCCCGTGCAGGCCGGCGCCGCCCATGATGCGGTCCATCAGGAAGGCGGCGCGCGCCATGTAGCCGAAGTCTTCCAGCAGGATGATGAAGAAGAACAGCACCAGGATCTGGGGCAGGAAGACGATCACGCTGCCGACGCCGGAGATCACCCCATCGGTCAGGAAACTGGTGAGCATGCCGCTGGGCAGGTGGGCGGCGACGAACTGGCCGAGGTGGGCGAAACCGTCGGTCATCAGATCGTTCAGCCACTTGGCCCAGCTGAACACCGCCTGGAACATCACGAAGAGCAGGGTGAACAGGATGGCCAGGCCGGCGATCGGGTGCAGCAGGACGGCGTCCACCTTGCCGGTGAAGGTGTCCGGGCGCTCGGGCGGGCGGACGTGGGCCTTGAGGATCCGCTGGGCTTCGCAGTGGGCGTCGCGTATCTCGCCGGCGGCGGGCTCATGCCAGGTGCTGGCCGCGCCGATCGCGCCGGCGGCGATCAGGGCGTCGACCTGGGCGACCAGGTCGTCGATGCCGCGCTTGCGGGTGGCGACGGTGGTGACGATCGGACAGCCGATGGCGCGCGCCAGGCCGTCCAGATCGATGCGCAGGCCCTGACGCTGGGCGATGTCGTACATGTTGAGCGCCAGCACCATGGGGCGGCCGACCGCCTTCAGCTCCAGGATCAGACGCAGGACCAGCCGCAGGTTGGTGGCGTCGGCGACGCAGACAACCACGTCGGGCGGGGTTTCGCCGGCCAGCTTGCCGAGCACCGCGTCGCGGGTGACCACCTCGTCCGGACTGCGGGCGCGCAGGGAATAGGTGCCGGGCAGGTCGAGGATCGAGAGCGTGCGGCCGCTCGGCGTCATCACGACGCCCTCCTTCCGCTCGACGGTGACGCCGGCGTAGTTGGCGACCTTCTGACGGCTGCCGGTCAGCGCGTTGAAGAGGGCGGTCTTGCCGGAGTTGGGATTGCCCACCAGCGCGATACGCGCCGGCGCCCGGGTCGCGCGCGACCCAGACTCCTTCAGCAAAGATCCATCGCCGGGGGCGATGGGGGCGACATCTGTCATTGCGTGTCCAGCTGGACCCAGACGTCCTCGGCGTCGCGGCGGCGGAGCGCCACGCGCATGTCGTCGAGGCGTACGGCGATCGGGTCGCGGCGGATCGCGCCTTCGTGGAGCACCTCGATGCGGGCGCCCTCCACGAAGCCGAATTCTAGGAGCCGGCGCTGCAGTTCGGCCAGCGCCACGCCGTGCCCCTTGTGGTGGGGGTCGCCGGGATGGGTCTCGGCGCGGACATCGACGATGACGCCCTTGTCGCCGGGCCGGGCGGCGGACAGGCGCACGGCCTCACCGCGCTTGGGCGCGGTCTCCACCTTGGGGGTCTCTGGCATCATGTCGTGCAACGCGGCGACCTCGGGTATCCGTACTTGCGACTGATTATCATTTACGGACGAGGAAGTCGATGCGCAAGGCCCGCGGATCGGGGCAAAGCAGGATGGTGCCCGAGGTCGGGCTCGAACCGACACACCTTGCGGTACCGGATTTTGAGTCCGGCGCGTCTACCAATTCCACCACTCGGGCGACACAGGCGCCCCTATAGCGGCGACGGAGGGGTTCGCCAACTCAGGCGCGGTAGATGATCGCCATGGCCGTCGCCGCGCGGGCGAGCGCCGAGCGCAGGGCGGCGGGCTCCAGCACTTCCAGATCGGGGCCGAACTTCAGCATTTCGCGAGTGGCGTGGGGAAGGCCTTCAATGGGGAGGCGCGCGCGGACCCA
>JAYUBD010000467.1:0-4671 GCA_043740995.1 Caulobacteraceae bacterium
GCCTTCGAATAAAGTTTCAATCGGGGACGAATGCGCCTATGTGTCAAGGTTGACCCGCCCGGCCGCAAGGCCGGGCGCTGCTGTTTCTGAGAGCGTGTAATGACCGACATTCTGATGCCCAAGGCGACCGCCGTTTGGCTGGTGGACAATTCGTCCATGACCTTCGAGCAGATCGCCGACTTCTGCGGCCTGCATCCCCTGGAAGTAAAGGGCATCGCCGACGGCGAGGTCGCGCGCGATATTCGCGGCGCCGATCCAATCTCCAATGGCCAACTGACTCGTGAAGAGCTTGACGCCGCCCAGGCGGACCCGGCCTATCGGATGAAGGCGCAAAAGAGTCGCCACGCGGAATTGCTCAAGCCGACCAAGAAGGCGCCGCGCTATACGCCAGTGTCGCGCCGCCAGGATCGCCCCGATGCCATCGCCTGGTTCGTGCGCAACCATCCCGAAATCACCGACGCGCAGATCGCCAAGGTTCTGGGGACCACCAAATCCACCATTGATCAGGTGCGCAATCGCACGCACTGGAACGCCACCAATGTCAAACCAGTTGATCCAGTGTCCCTGGGCCTGATCGGGCAGCTGGAACTCGACGCGCTGGTCAAGAAGGCTGCCGAAAAGAAGAACAAGGATGATGCCAAAAAGGCCGCCGCCGAACCCGAGGGCGCCTCGCTGCGGGCCAGTCCAGAGCCGGAGATGCGGGACCCGGCGAGGCTCGAAAGCGTCGGAGCCGATCCCGAGGACTAGGCGGCTTTCGAACCGTCAGTGGACCTGGGATTTCAGGGTTTCCATTTTTTCCTTGAGCCAGAGTTTCTGACGCTTCAATTCCTGTACGCGCACCGCATCCGCAACCGGCCGATTGACCTCGTCCTCGATCAGCCGTTCGAGCGACTGATGACGGACGCCGAGTTCGCGAATGCGGGCTTCGATAGCCATAGTGCAAGTCTCCTTGAGCAATGCCCCACCTGGCAGTGAACACCCCTAACGGGCGGTTGTCAGATCACATATGGTTGCTCAGCCGTTTGGCGTGACGTTTCCGGGGGTGCGGCGCCTGATTTTATTAGGGTTGAGGGCTGTCCATGGTTGAAAAACAGGCGCGCCGTCTGGTGGTCGGGATTTCCGGCGCGTCCGGCATTCGCTACGGCGTGAGAGCCCTGGACGCCTGCCGCGACCTCGGTGTGGAAACCCATCTGATCGTCAGCCGCGCCGCCGTTCTCACCCTGGCCGCCGAGACCGACCTGACCCTCGCCGAGCTCAATGCGGGGGCGGACGTCGTCCACAAGGTCGGGGACATCGGCGCCTCGGTGGCGTCAGGCTCGTTTTCGACGCTGGGCATGATTATCGCGCCTTGTTCGGTGCGCACGATGAGCGAGATCGCCACCGGCGTCACATCCTCCCTGCTGACTCGGGCCGCCGACGTGACCTTGAAGGAGCGACGGCCCCTGGTCCTGATGGTTCGCGAAACCCCGCTGCACCTGGGGCATTTGCGCAGCATGGTGTGCTTGGCGGAGATGGGCGCGGTCATCGCACCGCCGCTGCCGGCCTTCTATGCAAGACCCACGAGCCTTGCGGACATCATCGACCAATCAGTGGGCCGGGCGCTGGACCTGTTCGGCCTGTCGTGGAACCGCGTACGCCGATGGGGCGGCGAATTGAAGGTCATCGACGGCGAGGCCGATGGATGACGTTGTGGGATTATGCGCTGGCGCTATGGTCGCGTCCTCAGGTCGAGACGATCGCGTTTGATCTGCAGAACGCCCATGGTCAGAGCATCCCGCTGTTGTTGTAGGGCCTATTGGCCCTCGCCGACGGCCTGATGATCGACGCCACCGCGCTGCGGACGGCCAATGCCGCGACGCGCGGTTGGGATGCGAGCTGACGGCGCCGCTTCGCCAGGCGCGCCCGGCGTTGCAGATTACGAGGTTGCTGATCGCGGATGACGGCGGCGCGGCCTTGCTTAAGACCGTTCGGGGGCCCGAACTGCAGTCGGAACGTCTGCTTCCGGACGCCCTGCAGGGTTTGACGGTTTCGGATGGCGCACGGCAAGAGGACGCGCTGACTGCCCTTGCGGCGTTGGTCGCTGCCTGTGGGGTGTGTCGCCGCCGCCCGCGCGTCTGTCGGCGCTGATCCTGGCGGCTAGTGGCGATTGCCGCCCCGGTCCGGTCTGTTAGAAAGGCGCGCGGTCAGCACTGAGTTGGAGACCAGACGGTGACCAATGACGCCGAACCCGACGAGGAGACCCTGGCGCACACGCGCCTGGCATTGGCGCATCTGCGGCAAGCGCATCTGGACCTCGACGCGGCGGTCGCCGCCTTGGAGGCTGGCGCCCAGCGCGATCAATTGCGGATCGCGCGACTGAAAAAACAGAAGCTGATTTTACGCGATCAAATCGCCAAGCTTGAGAACCGCCTCACCCCCGACCTGATCGCATGAGGCGTCGCGGTCGCTTGCTCGCGGCGGCGGCTTCGCCCATATCGCGCCCATGAACCAGGACACGCTGAACGAGATCGTCGCCGCCGCGCTGGCCGCCGGCGCGGACGCCGCTGAGGTCGCTTTCGCCGAACGTCAGGCGCTGTCGGTCAGCGTGCGCCTGGGCGCGCTGGAAGAGGTCGAGCGCGAGGAGTCGCGTGATCTTGGCATTCGGGTGATGGTTGGTCGCCGCCAGGCCTCAGTCTCAGGTTCCGACATTTCGGCGTCCGGACGGGAAAAGCTGGTGGAACGGGTGGTGTCGATGGCCCGGCTCGCGGCGGAAGATCCCTATGTCGGGCTGGCGCCGCAGGACCGCCTCGCCAAGGGCGAGCAGCGTGATCTCGACCTCTATGACGACTACGAGCCCGGTCCCGAAGTGCTGGAAGCGCGGGCTCAGGAGGCTGAAGACGCTTCGCGCGCCGTGGCGGGCGTGACCAATTCCAACGGCGCTTCGGCCACCTGGTCGAATTCCGCCTGGCGTCTGGTCACCAGCGACGGATTCCATGGCGAACATCGCGGCAGCGTGTTTTCCATTTCAGCCCAGGCCATCGCCGGGGAAGGCTCGGGGATGGAACAGGGTTATGAAGGCCGGGCCGCGCGTTGGGCGGAGGACCTGCTTTCGCCGCCCGAAGTTGGGGCGGAGGCGGGGCGGCGGGCGGTGGCGAGCCTGGGCGCCCGCAAGATCGCCTCGACCACGGCGGCGGTGATCTTTGAAAATCGCCTGGCCGCTTCGCTGCTTGGACCTTTGCTGGGGGCGATCTCGGGGCCCTCGGTGGCGCGCGGGGTTTCCTTTTTGAAGGACCGGCTGGGCGAACGGGTGTTCGCCCGCGGCGTGCGTCTGATTGACGATCCCCACCGTCCACGCGGCATGGGCTCATCGCCATTCGATGACGAAGGCGTCGTCAATCAATGCATGGCGATCATTGATGACGGCATGTTGACCACATGGTTGCTCAATTCCAGCTCGGCGCGCCAACTGGGGATGGAGACGACGGGCCATGCCTCCCGAGGGTTGGCCGGGCCGCCGGGCGTATCCCCATCCAATCTGACCCTGCAGCCCGGTCCGCTCGATCAGGCGGGTCTGATGCGCGAAGCCGGGTCGGGGATATTGGTGACCTCGATGTTTGGTCCGTCGCTCAATGCCAACAATGGCGACTGGTCGGTGGGATGCTCGGGCCATTGGTTTGAGGGCGGCCAGATCGCCTATCCGGTCACCGAGATCACGGTGGCGGGCAATCTGCTGGAGCTCTATGCCCGTTTGGTTCCAGGGTCCGACCTCGTGCAACGCGGCTCGGCGGATGCCCCCTCGATCCTCATCGACGCCCTCGCCATCGCGGGCAAGTGAGAGGCCAGACCTATGCCGCACCGACAATTATTGCATCTGGTCATCGGCGGCGAACTGGAGGACGTCAACGGCCTGAACTTCCGCGACCTGTCGAAAATCGATCTGGTCGGCGCCTATGACGGCTATGAGGCGGCGCATGCGGACTGGCAGGCGCGCGCGTAGGCGACGGTGGACAATGCGCGCATGCGGTATTTCATAATCCACGCCCATAAGCTGCTCGACCCCTGGGAGGGTGCGTCGCGGTCGGTCTGACTATTCTCGCCGCAACAGCTTGTCGGTCAGCACCGTGCCCCACCAACCGGCCTTGAAATCCGCCTTGATGGCTGCTGGGTCATAACCAGGGGTGTTCACCCAGTCGACGAAGGACAGGCCGGCCGGTTCGCCCTCGCTCAGATAGCGTTCAAAGATGAAATCGAGCACGCCAGTCAGGCCGGCGCGAACGTGCAGATAGCGCGGCGACAGTTGCGACAGCGCCTCGCGGATGGTCTTGCCCTGCCGAAAATGCAGATAGAGCACAGCCATGATGCCCGCCCGGTCGGCGCCGGACTTGCAATGCATCACCGCCGGATAGCGGACGGTCTCGAACAAATGCCGGGCGCCGAGCATCTTGTCCCGGCTGGGCACGTCGCGCGATGCGACGACATAGTCGACGAGATCCAGGCCGTACCGGGCGCAGGCCTCCACCTCCAGGGCGCGGAAGCTGGTATGGAAGCCGCCGCGCAAATTGATCACCGTCTTGATGCCGCTCCGGGCCCAGGCCTTGACCTGAAAAGGCCACGGCTGATTGGCGCGGATCAGTTCGTCGGAAATCCAGTGAGCGTTGGAAAAGCCCAGCCTCAGCCAGGCGTGATCATTCC
>JAYUBD010000468.1:0-4669 GCA_043740995.1 Caulobacteraceae bacterium
CTCTATGCCACCGTTGGCTCCAACTCAAACATTGGCGACAACGGCGTAGCCGCCGAGGAGGGGCGTGCCGCGATCTGGGAATACGACATCGCAGCGCGCCACGCCCGCGTCTTCGCCGCAGGCATCCGCAACCCTAACGGCCTCGATTTCGAACCCGCCACGGGAACTCTGTGGACCGTCGCCAACGAGCGGGACGAGATCGGTCCGGACGTGCCGCCCGATTATCTGACTTCCGTGAGGGACGGGGCATTCTATGGCTGGCCGTATAGTTATTGGGGTCAGAACGTGGACGTTCGCGTGAAGCCGCCGCGGCCGGACCTGGTAGCCCGCGCCATCGCTCCCGACTATGGCCTGGGCCCGCACACCGCTTCCCTGGGACTGACCTTCTATCGGGCCAGCGCATTTCCGGCTCGATACAGAGGGGGCGCCTTCATTGGCCAGCACGGGTCCTGGAATCGCCAGCCACTGAGCGGCTACCGGGTGGTCTTCGTACCCTTCGCCAACGGTCGTCCGCGGATGCCGGCCGAGGCGTTTCTCACGGGTTTTCTCGACGCCAATAACAAGATCCAAGGTCGGCCCGTCGGTGTGGCCGTCGATAAGCGCGGCGGTCTTTTGGTCGCCGACGATGTGGGCGGCATCATCTGGCGCGTGGCCCCCGGCCCGCGGAGTTCGATGCGCTAGCGGCCAGACCCGCGGCGGCAAATGTCCGGCATAATTGCAGCCGCATCAGTTGGCAGTCCGACTCATGTCGGCCTGTGGGGTGGTGGTGTGGACGCGAGCGCCGTCCACACCATCACCGTAGTTCAGGGGCGTGGAGATAGGCGAGTGTGCAGCCCGACGCCGCGGTGGATCACGCGTGCGACCGCTCCGGACTGACGAGGCCAGCAAGGGGACAGGCGGATCGCGGACGGATGCCGAGGCCAAGGCGCCGCCCCCACAACGCGCCATTGCGACACCCTCTGTTAATGATCTGATCCATCACCCCGCAACGCCGCGATATTGGCGCCATAGCCCGCCGGCCCGTCCTTGAACACCGCGGTGCCGGCCACCAGGGCATTGGCGCCGGCCGCCACGCACTGACGGGCGGTCTCCGGGGTGACGCCGCCATCGACCTCGAGCACGATGTCGTGGCCGCCGGCCTCGATCATGCCGCGCAGGCGGCGAATTTTGGCGAGTTGCGAGGGCATGAAGCTCTGGCCGCCGAAGCCCGGATTGATGGTCATCACCAGGATGATGTCGATGTCGTCCATCATCCACTCGATCACCTCCGGCGGCGTCGAGGGGTCGAACACCACGCCGGCCTTGGCGCCCAGCTTGCGGATGGTTTGCAGCGAACGATTGAGGTGCGGCCCCGCTTCCGGGTGGATGAGGATATGGTCGGCCCCCGCTTCTCGGAAGGCCGCCAGATAGGGATCGGCCGGCGCGATCATCAAATGCACATCGATCGGGATGGAGACCAGGGGCCGCAGCGCCTTGATCACCGCCGGGCCAAGGGTGATGTTGGGCACGAAGTGGCCGTCCATCACATCCACATGCAGCCAGTCCGCGCCGGCCGCCGCGATGGCGCTTACCTCTTCGCCCAGACGCGCGAAGTCGGCGGAAAGCAGCGAAGGGGCGATCAGGGTGGGGCGCGGAATCATCAGCTTTTCCAATCACGTCGCATGGCGTTCGAACCGCGCGATGAAGAAGCCGTCGAGTCCGCCCGGGGCGTGGTGGGGCAGGATGCGCAGCCAGCCTTCGGGGGCGAGGCTGGCGGGCGGGGCGCCGGCTTCGCCGGGTTGGATCGGTTCGAGGGAAAAATCCGGATGCGCCGCCAGGAAGCCCCGGGCCTGGGCCTCGCCTTCTTCGGTCTCCAGCGAGCAGACGCTGTAGATCAGGCGGCCGCCGGGATTGACCCGGGCCGCCGCCGCCGTCAGCAGGGCGCTCTGCACGCCGGCCAGGCTGGCGATGTCGCTCGGCCGCGCATTCCACAAGACGTCGGGGTGACGGCGAAAGGTGCCGGTGGCCGAGCAGGGGGCGTCGAGCAGCACCGCGTCAAAGCGTCGGGGATCGCTCCAGGTCGCCGCGTCGGCCACGGCCACCTCGGCGGAGAGGCCGGTGCGCAGCAGGCCCGCCTCAACCCGTCGCAGCCGGGACGCTGATCGATCAAGCGCGGTGACGCTCGCCCCGGCGGCGGCCAGTTGCAAGGTCTTGCCGCCGGGCGCGGCGCAAAGATCCAGGGCGGTCTCACCGGCCTGGCCGCGCGGCAGCAGGCGCGCCGCCAGGGCGGCGGCGGCGTCCTGCACCCACCATGCGCCGAGCTCATAGCCGGGCCACGCCGCGACGTCGCCGCGCTTGCGGGTGCGCCAGGAGCCGCCCGGCAGGACGTCGGCCTCCAGGTCGTCAACCAGGGCGCGGTCCATCCCGCCGATCGGCGTCAGGTCGGTGGCCGGCTCTTCGGCGATCTGGGCGGCGATCGCCAAAGCGACCGTCTCGCCATAGGCGGCGCGCCAGCGCGCGAACAGCCAGGCCGGCGCCCGGCTCTCGAAATCGTCGGCCGGCGGCGGTCCGCGCAGCACGCCGCGCAGGACCGCATTGACCAGCCCGCGCAGAGGCTTGGGAGCGAGGGTGACGCTGGTGTCCACCGCCGCGAACACCGGCGTGCTCAGATAAAAGGCCTGGGCCAGACCCAGCCGCATCAGATCACGCGACGGGGCGGGCGGTTCGCGCTTCAGCTTTGTGTCCAGGGCGCGGTCGATCGGTCCCAGACCGCGCAGCGTCGCCATCACCAGGGCGCGGGCGAACGCGCGGTCCTGCGGCGACAGTCTCAGATATTTCGCCGCGCTGAGGGCCTCGTCCAGGCCGCCGCGTTTGGCGAGCGCGGCCTGAAGCAGGATCAGCGCCGCCTCGCGGGCGATCAGGGCGGATGGGCCGTCGGGGACGATTTCGTTCACGGGTCATTCCGTGCCCGGTTCGCGGGCGCCGGGCAAGCGAGACTTGGCGATGGCGCCGCCGAGGGCTAATTGAAACAGCATGACTGACATCATCCCGCCCAACGCCGCGCCGGGCAAGGCGCTGACGCCCGAGGCGCGGCGCGCGCTCGCCGAGGCCGCCGAGCGCCATGCGGCGGCGCGGATCCTGGCGGCGACGGCTGAACAGGGCGGTCCCAAGGGTCTGGAACCCACGCGGTTCGGCGACTGGGAGCGCAAGGGCGTCGCCGTGGACTTCTGACCATGGACGCCACCACCTTCGCCATCAACTTCTTCGTCGCCCTGTTCGCCCTGATCGATCCGGTGGGCAATGTGCCGCTGTATGCGGCGGCGACGCAGGGCGCGACGCCGCCCGGGCGGCGGCTGACGGCGATCTATATTTCCGGTTTTGCCTTGGTTTTCCTCAGTTTTTTCTATGTGACGGGCCTCGGCCTTCTGCAGTTCTTCGGAATTTCGCTCGGCGCGTTTCGCATCGCCGGCGGCATCGTGCTGCTGTTGATGGGGCTGGACATGGTGCGCGGCGATCTGAGCGCGACCTTCGCGGCGATCGCGCCGGAAACCCAGCCCTTGACCACCCGCGCCTATGCGGCGCGGCGGTTCGAGGTTCTGATCGTGCCGTTCGCCATGCCGCTGCTGATCGGCCCGGGCGCCATTTCGACGGCGGTGATCTATGCCGAGGAATCCCGCAAGTTCGGGCCGGAGGGACTGGCGATCGGCATCGGGGTGATCGCGGCGGCGTGCCTGTCGATCGTCGTCAGCTTCTGGTTCACCGGCCTGATCTCGCGGTTGCTGGGCAAGATCGGCATGGTGATCGTGATCCGGGTGCTGGGCCTGATCCTGTGCGCCATGGCGGTGCAGTTCGTGATCACCGGGCTGGCGGGGTCCGGCCTCGCCCTGGGCGCGCCGGCCGGCGCGACGAGCCTAAAGGCCGCGCATGCGATCAGCCTGGCGGGCCATCATGGCCATGGTCCACTCATCCGGTAACAGCTTGGTCAGGGCGGCGATCGCCTTGTTGGGCGCGCCGGGGACGCAGACCGGGCGGTTGGCCTCGGCCGCCTCATAGCCCGCCGCCGCCACTTCGTCGGCGCCCAGCCACAGCCAGGGCGGCGTGCGCTCGCCATAGAGTTTGCGCGTGCCGTTGACCTCGTGAAACTCGCTATAGGTGAAGCCGGGACAGAGGGCGCTGACATGCACCCCGGCGCCGCGGGTCTCCAGATGCAGGCCCTGCGAGAAGGTGGCGACGAAGGCCTTGGCGGCGCCATACATGGCCACCCCGGCGGCGCCTGGGATCAGGCCGGCCAATGAGGCGACATTGACGATCCGGCCGAAGCGGCGCTCGACCATGCCGGGCAGGACCTTGTGGGTCATCTCGACCACCGCGCCGACCATCACCCGCAGGAAGTCCTGCTCGCCCGCCCAGGACACCGCGCCGAACGGCCCCGGAATGCCGTAGCCGGCATTGTTGACCAGGGCGTCCACCGTCCGGCCGTGGGTGGCGATCTGGCCGAGGATGGCATCCGGCGCGGCGAGGTCGGCCAGGTCAGCGGGGATGACCAGCACCTCCACTGCGTGGCGCAGGCGAATCTCGTCGGCCAGGGCGTTCAGGCGATCTTCCCGCCGCGCCGTAATGGCCAGATCATAGCCATGGCCGGCATAGACCCGCGCGAACGCCGCGCCGATCCCCGCCGAAGCGCCGGTGA
>JAYUBD010000469.1:0-4668 GCA_043740995.1 Caulobacteraceae bacterium
CCGATCTGGATACCGAGGCGGGTGACGGCGTCGCGCCGCCGGCCCTGGCGCTAAAACTGCGCGCGCTCGGCGCCTGGTAGGGGGCGGCCGTCAACCGCCATATTGTCCAGCAAGCGCGTGGACCCGAGCCTGGCGACGGCCAGGATGCGGGCCGGGCCGCACAATGGACCCGGCCCCAGGGCTCGAAAGTCCTCCGCCCCCCGGACCGAGACATAGTCCACGGCGTCGAAGCCGGCGCTGACCAACGCCTGACGCGCCTCGACTTCGATCGCCGCGATCCCGCGACCGGCCCGCACCGCTTCGGCCGCCTGACGAAGGATGTGATTGAGCTGCGGCGCGATCCGGCGTTGACCGCGCGTCAAATAGGCGTTGCGGGATGACAGGGCCAGGCCGTCAACATCGCGGCTGATCGGCGCGGGCAGGATCTCAATGGGCAGGTCGAGGTCGATCACCATGCGTCGGATGACCTGCAGCTGCTGATAGTCCTTTTCTCCGAACACCGCGACATGCGGGCCGCATTGGCTAAGCAGCTTGGCAACGACGGTGGCGACCCCGGCGAAGTGCTCCGGCCTGATTTCGCCTTCCAGGTCGTCGGTCAGCCCGGTCACGGTGACGGTGGTCGCGAACCCGGCGGGATAGATGGCGGAGGCCGGCGGCGCATAGATCAGGTCGCAACCGGCCGCCGCCAACAGCGCGGCGTCTCCCGGTTCGTTGCGCGGGTACTTCTCGAAATCCTCGCCGGGACCGAACTGCGCGGGGTTGACGAAAACACTGGCGACCACCTTCGAAGAATGCAGCCGCGCGAGCCTGATCAATGACAGATGCCCGTCGTGGAGCGCGCCCATGGTCGGTACGAGCGCCACCCGCTCCCCTGAGGCCCTCCAGGCAGACGTCAAAGCCCGGAGGTCGACGATGGCTCGAACAATCAGCGGAGCGGGATGAGGGGCGTCCATGTGGGCGCGGCTTATGACCGAGAAAACGTTCAGGGCAAGGCGATACCGCTTTGCAAACAAAATGATCCGGACCACCTCAACGAATCCCCGTGAAAGGGCTAGGCTACGGCGCGCCGGCGGATCGGCGAGACTTGAGTTGGGGCGGGCGAGTGTCGCAGGCGCGGATCATCGTGGTGGGCAACGAGAAGGGCGGGGCGGGCAAATCGACCATCGCCATTCATCTGGCGACAGCACTTTTGCATGAAGGGGCGCGGATCATCGCCATCGACCTGGATGTGCGTCAGCAGTCCATGGGGCGGTTTTTCGCCAACCGCCTGGTCTGGTGCGCGGCGGAAGGCGTCAACCTGCCGCAGCCCGAAGTGGTGGCGATCACCGACGTGGCGGCGCTGCCCGCCGCCTTGGGACAAGCGGCGGATTTCATCATTGTCGACACCCCCGGGGCAGACACCGTGCTTGCCCGGGCGGCGCACCAGCGCGCGCATCTCGTGGTCACGCCGATGAATGACAGCTTCGTGGATTTTGACATGTTGGGCGTGGTCGATCCGGTCAGCCTCGCGGTGATCCGGCCCAGCCTCTATGCCGAGACGGTCTGGGAGGCGCGCAAGCAGCGCGCCGTGGCGCGGGGCGGCGCGATAGATTGGGTGGTGTTGCGCAATCGTCTGGCGTCAGTGGAGCCGCGAAACCGTAAGCGCGTTGATGAGCGGGTGGCGACGCTCGCACGCCGTGTCGGGTTCCGCGCCATCGCCGGCCTGCGTGACCGCGTGATCTATCGGGAGCTGTTTCCCTTCGGTCTAACGGTCAGTGATCTCACGCGCGGCGTTCGACCGGTCCAGGTTTCCCTGGCCCATGTCGCGGCGCGCCAGGAGTTGCACGTGGTGTTGCGAGACCTTGGGCTGATCGAGGGCGAGGGCGATGCCGCCGCCGCCGCCGAGTAGCGCGGCTCTCCGGCGGTGATCATTCTCCTATTGGGCGCGGTGATACTCGCGGCGTTGGTCTGGCTTGGCCGGCGGCCGGGCCGGATCCGCTTTCCAATGCGGCTGGCGACCGCGCTGCTGTCCGCCGTCGCGGCGGCGGGGGCGGTGGTCAGCGGCTTGCGAGGCGTCTGGCTTGGCAGCATCGTGCTGATCGCGCTTTCGGCCTGGCTGGGTGAGCGTGCGCGGACCTATCCGGCGCGCGGTCGGAACGCCGGGGCTGGCGACGCCGGCGATCACATGACGCGCCGCGAAGCATCGGAAACGCTGGGACTTGGGCCGGGTGCGGATCGCGCCGAAATCGATGCCGCCTACCGACGCTTGATGCAGCGAGCGCATCCGGACCATGGCGGCACCGCGGGTCTGGCCGCCCAACTCAACGCCGCGCGCGCGCGTTTGCTGAAGCCGGATTAGATTCAGACCCTGGCGCTCCGGGCGACACAGGGAATGCCCCGGCTCTTCACCGTCGAGCAGGCTTCCTTGGCCGCCGTTTCCGTCAGGCCGAGAAAGCGTGCGCGATAGGCGCGGCGGCCGCCATCCACGGCCCCTTCCGCGGCCTCGAACACCCCGGCGAACCTGCGGGACAGGGTTTCCACCTGGATGCGCGCGGCCCCCCGGCTGCGGAACTCGCCGACCTGCACCCACCAGCCGTGCGTCGGGACGGTGGCTTTCGCGGCGGCGATCGATACCGGGCCGGGATGGGCGTTGGCGTGCGTCAGAACGATGTCGATGGGATCGGCGCCATCGCCCTGTTCGAGATTTGCCCGACCATTGGAGGCGTATTGGGTGGCTGGGACGGGCTCGAACAGATCCTGGGTCGCCAAAATTCTTTCGCCGCGATCACGGCGTTGCAGGACGTCGAAGCCGGTCAGAAGTAATCCTTCGACATTGGCGTTCCGCACCGCGCCGGACGAACCGCCCATAACCACCGCGATCAGTCGATGGCCGTTTCGCATGGCCGATGCGGCGAGGTTGAAGCCGGCGGCGTTGGTGAATCCGGTCTTCAGTCCGTCCACGCCGGGCATGTGACCCAGCAGTCCATTATGATTGGTCATGGTCTGCCCACGGAACGTAAATTGCTCCTGACTGAAAAAACCATAGTACTGCGGATAGTCGCGAAGCACGGCGCGCGACAAGATGGCAATGTCGCGGGCCGTGGAAATCTGGCGGCTGTCAGGCAGGCCATTGGCGTTGACGAACTGACTGTTCGTCATGCCCAGTTGTTGCGCCTTCAGCGTCATCATCGCCGCGAACCGCGACTCGGTGCCGCCGAGCCGCTCGGCCAGGGCGACAGCCATGTCGTTGGCGGACTTTACGGCGACGGCGTGCATCGCGTCGTCCACCGCAATCGATTCCCCCGCCCGCAGGCCCAACTTGGTGGGCGCCTGCGCGGCGGCGTGCGGAGACACCACCAAAAGATCATGCGGGTGCAAACGTCCGGCGGCCAGAGCTTCAAACGTCAGATAGAGGGTCATGATCTTGGTGATCGAGGCGGGATAACGAAGGCTGTCGGCGCGCTTGGTGTACAGCACCTCGCCCGACCGCGCGTCCATCACGATCGCGGTGTATTTTGGTTCCCCGGCGGTGACTCTCATAAAGGGAGTCTGCGCCGAAGCGCCGGTCGCGGACATCGCGATGCCGACGATCATGGCCAGGGCGGCCAAGAGGCGGGCGGGCTCGAACATGGGCTGGCTCCGGCGGTTGCGATGGCGGCGATGGTCAGCCGCCCAGGGTCGATTCAGGCTCTTATCATGGCTTACCCGTCGTTGCTCAAAGGTAAACGATTTTCGAATTTCCTCACCGGCGGACCCGCGCCTAGCCGCGATGGCCCAACAAGAATGTTGCAGTGCACAATTTTGTTTGACAATTGCACCGCAGCATGCGAAACGAACATCCAGCGCTCCGGGTTGGGTCCTCCTCCCGCGCGCAGCCAATTGTGTTTGCCTCCCTCCTGTTCCCTCCTCGCCCTCAAAAAGGATAGCCCCGCCATGACCACCGTCGAAAACTTCGCCGCCAACGGCGCCACGGCGTTTAAGGACACTGTCGAAAAGTCGATCGCCGCCCTTTCCGAACTGAACACGCATTCCAAGAAGAACCTGGAAGCGGTCGTCGCCTCCGTCACCGCCGCCTCCAAGGGCGCCGAGTCCCTGGGCGCCCGCGCCATCGCCTATTCCAAAAAATCCGTCGAGGACCAGGTCGCGGCGGCCAAGACCCTGGCCGGCGCCAAGAGCGTGCAGGAAGTCGTCGAGCTGCAATCCACCTTCGCCAAATCGGCTTTCGAAGCCTATGTCGCCGAAGTGAACAAGATGGCGGAAGCCGTCTCGGCCTCGATGAAAGAAGCCATGACGCCGATTAACGAGCGGGTCACCGCCATGGTTGAACGCGTCCAATCTTCGAAGGGCTAAGACTCCCCTCCTTCGGGAGGAGATGGCGTCTCGTTTCAGGCCCGGCCCAGCAATGGGCCGGGCCTTTCGCTTTCCTACGACGGCCGGACACGCTAGATCGGAGTCATGTCCAGTCCTGAAGCCCGACTGAAGGCCCTTGGCCTGACCCTGCCGACTCCGACCTCGCCTGTGGCGAACTATGTTCCGTTCGTGAGGAGCGGGCCGCTGATCCATATATCGGGTCAGGTCTCCCTCGATTTATCCGGCGGCATTCGAGGCGTAGTGGGCGAAGATCTGGATCTGGCGGCCGGCCAGGCCGCGGCTTTGCTTTGCGCCCTCAACCTGCTGGCTCAGATGAAG
>JAYUBD010000470.1:0-4666 GCA_043740995.1 Caulobacteraceae bacterium
GGGATGAACTTTCCAGCGTTCATCCCAGCGAGCCTGTTCGGCATAAAAAGTCCGAAGAAGTCTCCGTAAACGTAACAGAACATCAGCGCGGCCCAGAGCGCGCCAATCTTCAGTTTCGCAGGCGGGCGATAGTCCTCCAGAACACCTTCACTTCGAGCCACCATCGTCCCCCAACCGAAACAGCTTGGCGCCAAAGTGGCAGTCGTTGCGCGAAAAAACCCGTTACATCCGTGTCATCTTGCTGACGCCTTGGTTCATTGGAGTATGTCGCATGTCCTTGCAACATCCTGGCGCCCTTCCTGCTCTGGCGCTCGCAATTTCGGCTTTTCGGCCTGTGGCGCAAGCGTCCAGCAAACGAGGGTTTGCGAGAGGCCTCAGATTCTCACCCGCTCGATCTGATTGAGACTCCCACGATGACCAGGGACCAGAACGGCCAGCCCAGGTCGCGGATCTCCGTCCAGCGAATGGGCGCCGGGACTTGATAGGAACGCTTTGCTTGCTCGAACCACGAGAGGCACCGACGTATTTCTAGACCCGCCAAAGTCGATCGGCGACCGGGAAAATCGCGACATGCCGCCCCCTACCACCCTGAAGTGATCGATCGACGCCCCCGCCGCCCCGCGCGAGCGTCGCCTGGCAACTCGGCAAGACCGCTCTGACCCTCTCATTTAGTCCCCGATTTTGGAAGACGGATAGCCTCTAAATCCGGTGGGCAGGCACGCGCTCGCGGACTGTCGTCGCGTCGGCGGTCGCCTCGACGGGGGCAGGTTCACCATCGGCAGGGGGAGGACACCCTGACGAACCCGTTTTGGTTTGACAGCACCCTTGATCCTCTCTTTATTTGGGTTCACTCTCCCCACACTGCAATTCATCTGGGCGGGGATCATGAGCATGCACGTCGGCGCGTTGGTGACTTCCATCGTCTTGGTGTTAGCCGCGCCAACTTTGGCCGCGCAACCAGCATCGACCGCATCTGATATCGCCAGGGCGACCTCCGCTGGACCGCCATCCATTCGCGCTGAGGCAGGCGTCATGACGGTGGATGCCCAAGGTCACATGACGACCCTACGCAAGGGGACGAACGGTTGGAGCTGCTTTCCGCGAGACGTTGGAACCCCCACGGAATCGCCGCTCTGCTTCGACCGGCAGGGCCTGGCCTGGTACGAAGCGGCGATGGCCGGCAAAGACCCGGACCCAAACAGCGTCGGCCTGTCCTACATGCTGCAGGGCGGATCGGTGTGGAGCAATATACACGGCGATGCCACCAAGCCCGAACCGGGCGAAAAAACCTATGTCTCGATTCCACCCCATGTGATGATTCTGAGCGCTAAAGTCGCCGCCGCGTCGGGCTACCCGGCAGGCCAGGTCAGCCCCGACACCAGCAAGCCATTTGTGATGCAAGGCGGACCGCTCGCCATCGTGATCATGCCCGTGAAATAGCCATGGGCTGTCTAGAAAGTCCTCTCGGTTTCTCGGAATTCCCCGAAAACCCGTTGTGCGCGATCGAAGCCGCAGCGGGGCGCGCGCGATCACGTCTTTGCATTTTATGGGTCAAAGGTGGCCCTTGAATCTGGAATAGCCCGGGTGCCTCTGTTTATAAATTGCAATATGCAATTTAATGGTGCTAATCTAGCAGTCTGTCGATCGCCCAGTGCGATCAATTCCAATGCCCGTCGGAGGAAAGCCGCATGACCCCCGCTGAAATCATCACCGCCACCGGCGGCGGCGGTAGGTGAAGCATTGGGCGCCTGCCTAAAGTGCGTACCGGTGCGTGTCCAATTCTGACTCTGAGTTGACATTGGGAGCGTCTGCTCCTCGGCCAGCCACCGTATATCAGTGTCCCAATATTGCTCGGGACACTGTAGATTTCGCGACTGACGGGGTGGCGCTCCTGGTTGAAATGGTTGTGAACCGAGCCGCGGACCGAGGCGAATTTCTGGAGTGTTTTCATCCTCCAGAACCTGAGCATCGCCCGCTCGCGTCGTCGGAAGGGCAGGTGTGAATTCTCCGCCCTGTTGTTGAGCCAGCGGCCCACCTCCTGGCGATCGGCGGCGCCGATCTCTTTGAGGGCGGCGCCATACGAGCACAGTCCGTCGGTGACGATGGCGGCCGTCCGACCATGGCACTTCATCGCCTTCTTGTTGAATGTGAGGGCTGCAGCCTTGTCCCGGTCCTTGGTGACAAAGGATTCCCGGACATAAGACGAACTTCTCTCCACCGACGCCGCCAAGTGCCGCATGCGGCTAGGTATCAGTGTGCCTGAACTCGCGGCTTCGGTCAGGCCCTCAATTTTCGTCTTCCGTCGAAAATGTATCGACCCGCACGCGAGCTTGGTGCTGAACAAAGGCCGTCGCCCGAGGAACTCCCTTCAATGACGTTCTACGCTCTGTCTGCGCGTGCGACATCGACAGGCCCGTCCTTGGCGCCGAGCTTGCGCGCCTTACGCTGACCTGCCTGGCCTGGCTGATCCGTATACGGGACCTTACGAGACGCCTGGTCAGACCGTGAAATCACGTGCAGACTTTTGAGTCAGACTCTAAGCTTCGAGGTGAGCTTCGAGAAACCATAGGGACTTGTCCAACGCCCTCAAGTAGTTGGTGAGAATGTCGGCGGTGGCCTACGCCAGCATCAATGGCTCAGTCCCTGCCTTGAAGGACGGGATCCTGCTTGAGGTCGGATTTGACGACGTCGCGCCCAACGCGCCGAGGGACCTCAGTTCCTGGGCTTATGACTACGCCGCCGGCCGGGTCGGGATCATCGACAACCCGGCAATCGGCGTCCTCTGCTATCACCCAGGCCACACCCTCATCGAAAAGCTCCAGGCGATCTCGACCAAATTCCGCCAGCAGCAGGCGACAGGCGTCTTCCCGCCCAACTTCATGCGCCACTACTACGACGTCTATTGCCTGCTGCGGGACAAGACCGTTCAGGACTTCATCGGCACGCCTGCCTACCTCGCCCACAAGACCCAGCGCTTCCCGAAGGCCGACAATCCGGTCATCATCGAGAATGAGGCCTTCGTCCTGAGCGACCCCGACGCGCGGGCCAGGCTCCAGAAGGCTTATGCCGCCTCCAGCGCGCTATATTTCCGGGGCCAGCCTCTCTTCGACGAGGTCTTGGCCGAGATCGCCAATTGGGCGCCCAAGCTCTAACAGGCTTCCAGAAAGTAGGCCTCACCGACCCGGCCCGTCACGCGGCTGACCGCCTGAACGCGCCGACCCTGCGCCGTCCGCTCGATGTAGATCAACACGTTAATGGCCTGGGCGATCGCCCGATAGGGAATGCGCTGGGTCACCTCCCCGATCAGGTCCTCCAGCCGCGTCAGGCCCTCCGCCGCGCTATTGGCGTGAATAGTCGCCAGGCCGCCGGGATGGCCGGTGTTCCACGCCTTGAGCAGATCCAGCGCTGAGCCGTCCCGCACCTCGCCGATGATGATCCGGTCGGGCCTCAGCCGCAGTGTGTCGCGGACCAGGTCGGTCATGGTCACCGGCGGGTCCGTCCGCTTGGTCAGCATCTGGACCTTGTCCTGCGCCGCGCACTGGAGCTCGGCAGTGTCCTCGATCAGCACCACGCGATCCTGGGCGAAGGCGGGCTCGGCGAGAATGGCGTTGGCCAGGGTCGTCTTTCCCGAACCGGTGCCCCCGACGATCAGGATGTTCTGCCGTGCCGTCGCCGCCGCGCGAATCGCCTCGGCCTGGGCTTCGCCCATGATACCCCCCGCCACATACTCGGCCAGGGTGAACACCACCTCCGGCCGCTTGCGGATGGCAAACGCGGGGCTGGATACGATCGGCATGAAGGCCCCCTGGAAGCGTTCACCCGTCAAAGGGAGCGTGGCGCTGATGCGCGGGCTGTCGCGGGTTACGACCTCGCCGGCGTGGTCGGCCAAGAGTCGCAGAATGCGGTCGGCGTCGGAGGGCGCGAGAAGCTCCCCGGTCCATGACCTCCCCTCCCCTATCTTGTCCACCCAGATCTTGCCGTCGGGGTTGACCATGACCTCGACGGCCAGCCTATCGGCCAAGGCGCCGGCGATCACCGGCCCCATGGCCTGGCGAAGCGCGGCGACCTTGCGGTCGGTGACAACGGGATGGTGCTGCGGCATCGGGATATCCTCAGGAAGGGGATTTGGGGAAACAGGTAATTTCGGGAGGAGGACGGCTTTGCGAGGTCAGCCCACGCTGCCGTCGTCGTGCTCAAAATCCGCCCGCGACGCCGCGACTGAGGCCCCGTCGGCATATTCGCGGGGATCCAGATGCCCCGCCGCCGGCGTATCGCCGTCAGATCCGCCCACGGAACCGCCAGGAGCCGCCTGACGTCTCGGCGGCGCTATGACGCCGACGAAGCCGGGCGGCGCCGCCTGAGCCGCTCTGACACCCTTCCAGTCAATCGTTGCCGTTCCAGGCAGGTCGGCCGCGCCCGGCTTCTGCCGATAGGCCGCCAGCACGCCGTGGAAATAATCCCCGCAGCGCGCCTTGAAGAATGGCTCTTCGTAGTAGCGGATCTTGTCGGCGAGGATCGGCTTGGTGGTGTTGACGAACAGGAACTGCTTGCGATCGTCCAGGCCCCGCACGTCCTCCTCGGAGAGAATGTAGCGCTGCTGCTCGGACTGCGAGGTCGAACGGTGACCGCGTCCGAACAGGGTCCGCGGATCGCTGAAACTCTCGCG
>JAYUBD010000471.1:0-4620 GCA_043740995.1 Caulobacteraceae bacterium
GGGAAGTATGCGGACAGCGCCGGAGATTGGACCACCAGGTCATGCGCAAGGGGAGCTGCAAGTTTGGCAAACAGCGATGGTCGGTCGAAACGCGCGAATGACTCGACGATCACGACATGAGCCCCAAAGAGGCGCGCCCAAAGCACTGTGAAGTAGACCGCGCCGGCGCCGGTGCTGACCACGACCTGTGGCCGCGTTTTGAGAACAATCGCCGCCGAGCGCAGGAAGTTGCTGCAGGCGCCGATCAGCATACTGAAGGGGCGCCCCAGGCGAGCCTGACCGGCGGCGAAATGCGGCACGAAATAGGTCTCGTGACGCTCAGCCAGACTGCGGCCCAGTGCGGTGTCCTCGGTCAGGAAGAAATAGTCGTGCGCCGACCAGGCGGGTTCAAGATCGAGGATTTGACGGACATGGCCGCCGCCGGAAGCGGCGAGGCACAGACGTAGCCGCCGCGGCGCGGGATCCGAACGGGGTTCGTCCGGGTCGCTTGATTTATTTGTTGAATTCACGCCCCACCTCAAACTCTAGTGAGGGGCATTCTGCCACTGCAATCGCAAACAACCGATATACGCTGGCAACGGCCGAACGGTCGAAAAATCACGAGGCGTTACAGAGTCGGACAGCGGCGCTCAGGTCGCAAAATCTGGGCCAGCCAGTTCGCTTGCTCATCGTTTGTTCACGGGTGATATATAGCCCATAGCGACGACATGGTGGAGGCCGAGGACCGGCTGGCGCCGTATTTGGGGGAGGCCAAGCGGGATGCATCGAGCTCGAGGTTTGATTTTCGCGACGGTCGCGTGTTTTGCTCTGGCGGGGTGTGGCAGCAAGACACCGAGCGGCCAGGTTGTTGCGACTGTCAAGGGCAAGGAAGTCACGTCCTCTGAGCTCAACAATGAGTTGAACGGCTTCGCGGCGCCCAACCCGCAGATTCGTAAAGCGGCGGAGCAACAGGCGCTCAACGCAATCCTGATGCGCAAGGTCCTTGCGCAGGCGGCGGACAAGGCCGGCGTCGGCAAGACCCCCGATTTCGCCCTGCAGGAGCGTCGTCTGCATGAGACCCTGCTTGTGCAGACCTGGCAGACGCAGATAGCGAAGACTGTACCTGCGCCCAGCAAGGAAGAGGTTGACAAGTTTATCGCCGACAATCCAAACCTCTATGCCGAGCGTAAAATCTTTATCGCGGACCAAATCCGATTCCCGAATATCAGTGATCCAGCGGTAATCGCGGCGCTCAAGTCGGTGAAGACCATTCCCGACGTCGCGGCGATGCTAGCGTTACACAAGATACCCTATCAGTTGGGACAGGGCCAGATCGACGCCTTGGCTGTTGGCCCAGAAGGCACCGCTCAGATCATGAAGGTGCCCGGTGATGAGGTCTTCGTTGTCCCTTCCAACAATGTCCTGGTGGGCAGCCACATCACCGAGACCCGGACCGTTCCGGTGACCGGAGATGAGGCGTCGAAACAGGCGAGCGCCTTTCTGAAGCAGCGCCGGACCCAGGAGGCCCTTCGACGGCAATTTGGCGGCGTCCTTGCCACCGCCAAAAAGGACATTGTTTACGCGAAGGCCTACGAGCCTCCGGCTCCGGCAAAGAAGGCCACCGCGCCCGCGGCAGCCCCTGCAACCCCGAAGGCGCCGTGATCACCCGCCGCGGCGACTTCGCATTTCCGGAGCCGAGTCGTGGGCTACGGGTTCGACGTCACCCGGCCGTCATGGGACGGTCGGCCGTGCGTAGGGGTGTCCCCGAAGGAGAACGGGCATGACGAGGTGCGGGGCGCGAACGCGGCCAGCGGTTGCGTTGATTGGCGGCATCGCGGCCTGGGCGGTTTTGGCCGCCCCTGCGGCTGCGCAGTACGCCGGCGCCGGTATGCTGCCGCCGGGGGGCGTGCCCCAGGGAGCGCTGACCGGAATCGCACCGCCCAGCGGGAAGTTGCTCCAAGTCGACCTGATCGGGCGGATTCTCTACGACAGCAACTTTGCCGGCGGTCAGACTTTCGTCGCCACCACCAAGAACCTACACAAGGACGACATCTCCTACGCGCCGTCAGCCAAGGTGAGTTCCTATTTGCCGATCGGGCGGGAGACCGTTTTCGTTGATGGGTCCTTCGGCTATGACTACCATCAGTACAATTCCAGCCTGAACCACGCGCGGATCAATGCGACCGCCGGGGTCGCCGGCCAATTCGGCCACTGCGCCTTGTCAATCACCGACAGCTTCGCCGAGAGCCAATCCAACCAGGCGGACCTTCCGCTTCAGGTGACGAAGAATATCCAGACCTCGCAGTCAATCGGCGGACAGGGTTCCTGTTCGACCGGTTCAGGGCTGGGGGCGTTCCTGTCCGCCCGGAATTCGACCACCAACAATAGCACTCGAATTGGCTTGGTCGACGCCAAGGGGTTCCAACTGAGCGGCGGATTGTCCTATCAGAACACCTACGCTGGGGCGATCTCCCTCTTCACGTCTTATTCGACCACTGAATACAAGGACTCCGATCCCACCGCCCCGCCGACGCCGGGCTATAAGTCCTATAGCGTCGGAATGAGCTATGCCCGCCCGATTGGCACACGGTTGAAGGGGTCGGTCGAGGTCTCGTATCAATCGGTCCACCCAGATAGCCTCAATACGACGGTCGTGGGCGCCCCGCCGACCACGCCGCGAAAGACGTTTTCGAGCTTCAGTTCGCAAGGCTCGCTAGACTACCGTGTGACTCCTCGGTTGAGCACAAACCTGACCTTTGTCAGAGCCGTCCAGCCGACCCTTCAAAAAGGCTCGAGTCTCGCTATTCTGGAATCGGTGCAAGGGAATGCCCGTTACGCCCTGTCATCACGCCTGTCGGCGACTTTCGGGGCGAGCTGGCGGCGGATCAATTACCGCAGCGATGGGACGATTGTAACGCCCCTGCCAAACGTCATCTCAAATGACGAGCTGACCGCCTACTTCACGGGCCTCTCCTACAAGGTGGGGCGTCGTGGCTCGCTGGCGCTGGACGCCCGTTGGCAGACAAGGAACACAAATCTAACGATTTTTGACTATAGCGACTATCGCGTGGGCGTTACTGCGACCGAATCCTTCTGAACTCCCAGTGGAGACTAAGAGTATGCACTGGTTTGCCGCCAGAACTTTCCTGACAACCGGGATGGTGGTCGCCCTGCCGCTGACGGCGCTGGCGCAGCCCGCACCTGTCGCGGCACCGGGCGTTGCCGGGCCCCCAGCGGCAGCCCTCTCGGCGGCGCAGCCCGCTCCACCCGACACTGCTTCGGTCCCGGTCATCGGGGGCGCCGTAGTCTCCCGGGACTATGTGCTGGGCATTGGCGACACGGTCGACATTGCTTTGATCGGTAGCAACAGCTTCAACACCCGGGCGCGCATCGGGAGCGACGGCGCGATTCTACTTCCCTACCTCGGCGCGTTCCCGGCCGCCAACCGACAGCCATCGCGGCTGGCTCAGGAGATCGTCGCCGCGCTCGAAAAGGGCCAATTCTTCACCAACCCAATCGTGCGCGTTGACGTGGTCGGGGTCGGCAGCCGTACGGTGACTGTGCTGGGCGCCGTCGCCACGACCGGGGTTCTGCCTCTCGACCGCGAATACCATCTGTCGGAGATCGTCGCGCGGGTTGGAGGTCATATCGGCCCCGGCGAGGTCGTAGTGACGCACAAGAATGGAACGTCAAAAAACTACAAACTGATCGAATTGGCGACCGCCGGGGGGGAAAAGGATCCGATTGTCACAGACGGGGATAAAATCTACATCCCTTCGCCCGAGAACCAGGTGTTCTACATGACCGGCGCCGTCAAGTCACCGGGCGCCTATCCCGTAGTTGAAGGTATGACAGTGCGCACCGCCTTGGCGCGCTCAGGAGGCCTCTCCGACCAGGGCAGTGAGAAGAAGGTCGGTATCAAGCGCAAGGGCGTGGATGTCAAAGACATCAAGCTTGATGTCACGACGCTGGAGCCCGGTGACATTGTAACCGTTGGGGAGCGTCTCTTCTAGAGCCGACACCCAATGAATATACTTCAATTCCTCAGAATAATTTGGGCCCGCCGCGCCGTTGTATTGATTGCGATGGTAACCGCCTTCGTGGGCGCGTTCATCGTGACACTGCTCGTTCAGCCCCGGTACGAGGCGACCTCTCGCGTCCTGCTAAACATGCTGGTTCGACCTGACCCAGTAACGGGCGAACTGATGTCCGCCAGGACCGCGGGGCCATTCCTTGATTCGCAAATGGAACTGATCAAGGACTACAGCGTCACCGGGCGGGTGGTCGACCAGTCGGGATGGCTTTCGGATCCCGGCGAAATTCGCGCCTATGCGCGCCGTCCCGCCTCCGACACCCGCGACTTTCGGCGATGGCTGGCACAGAACGTCTCCGACGCTACGACGACGAAGGTGGTGGGATCCGGCACAGTGCTGGAGATCACGTACAAGGATCAGACAGCGCAGGTCGCAACGATCGGCGCGAATGTGCTGCGTCAGGCCTACCTTGACGCCAGCCTCGCTGCCCGGCGCCTGGAGGCGGCGAAAAACGCGACCTTCTATAACAAGCAAGCCGATGCGGCCCGCCAACTCGCAGAGACCGCGGAATCTGCCAAAGCGGCCTTTGAAAAGCAGACCGGCATTA
>JAYUBD010000472.1:0-4584 GCA_043740995.1 Caulobacteraceae bacterium
CTTGCTCGAACGCATCCTGGCTGCGAACGCCCACCGTGCGACAACGCGCATCATGGCGTGCTTCGAGGACCGCGCACGGGTCCTGTATGGATCACCATAGGGTTTCGTGCTGTCCGCCGCGGCTTGGCGTTCGTCTAACGCAGCCTTTCCCGAAGCAATTCCAGCGCGACCTGAACGGCGGCCAGCTGAATCTCCCAACGGGTCTCGAATTCAAAGATTTCCATGCGGTGCTGCACGGACTGATTGGTGCGCGCCGTTGCAAAATGCACGGTGCCTACCGGCTTCATCGGCGTTCCCCCGCCGGGGCCGGCTACCCCGGTGATGGCGATCGAAAGGTGCGCGTGCGAATGCTCGACCGCCCCTTCAGCCATCATGCGGACGATGGGTTCCGAAACCGCGCCCAAGTCGGCGATCATGTCGCCCGATATGCCCAGTAATTCGGTCTTGGCGCGATTGGTGTAGGCGACGAATCCCCGCTCGAACACGTCCGACGCTCCCGATATCGAACACAGGGCAGCGGCCACCAGACCCCCCGTGCAACTCTCGGCCGTGACGATGCGCAGCGACTTTTCGCGGGCATCATCGATAACCAATCGGGCTAGGGTGTCGATTTCGAGTGAAAACATCGGGCGAACTCCAGTTCTGAACAAGCACGCCCCGTTTAGACCGGGAGGGTCACCGCCGCCACGGCCTGCGCGGCGATCCCCTCGCGGCGACCGGTGAAACCCAGTTCCTCGGTGGTTGTCGCCTTCACACTGACCTGATCGACGCCAATGTCCAGCAATGCCGCGAGCCGGGCGCGCATCGCCGTGCGGTGCGGTTTGATCTTGGGGGCTTCGCAAATCAGCGTGACATCGACATTGCTGATCGAGCCGCCCCGCGCCGCGACACATTTAGCCGCGTGCCGAAGAAACACATCGGAGGCCACGCCCTTCCATTGCGGATCGGTGGGGGGGAAATGATCGCCAATATCGCCCTCGCCGATGCAGCCGAGCAGGGCGTCGGTCAGGGCATGCAGGCCCACATCCGCGTCGGAATGTCCGATCAGGCCCTGGTCGTGCGGGAGTTCGACGCCGCATAGCCAGACGCTGTCGCCGGGACCAAAGCGGTGAACATCGAAACCCTGGCCGATCCGAGCGACCCGGGCGGCGCCCGCCACCTGGTTGGCCATGATGAAGTCCTCCGGATAGGTCAATTTGAACAGCATGGGATCGCCCTTCGTCAGGACGATCTCGCCCCCGACTGCCTCGACCACGGCGGCCTCGTCGGTAGGCGGTGAGTGCGCCGACCACCGGGCATAGGCGGCGCGAATGACGCCGGATCGGAAGGCCTGAGGGGTTTGCGCGCGCCACAGACCGTCGCGCGTAGCGGTGGAGACCCGGCCCGAATGGCCGTCGCGAACCTTGAGGGTGTCGGCGACCGCCAGCGCGGGGAGGGCGCCATCCGCCGATTGCAGCGCCGCAGTGAGGGCGCCGATCACCGCCCGGCTTGGAAACGGACGGGCGGCGTCGTGGATCAGCACGATCTCCGCGTCCGGCGCGTTCAGAGCGTTCAGTCCGTTGACCACCGACCGCGCACGGTCCGCCCCTCCCGTCGTCGAGGTCCAGCCGCCGAGACCCTCAAACGCCAACCGCGCCCTCGCCTCGTCGCCTTGCGGAATCACCACCACCACCCGCCGCGCGCCGGCATTTAACAGCGCCTCCAGCGACCATCGCGCGACGGGCTTTCCGGCTAGATCACGCCACTGTTTGGCGGCGCCGGGGCCGGACCGCTCGCCGGAACCGCCAGCGACGATGATCGCGGAAAAGGTCATGACCCTGCTTAGGGCATGGCGCGCAAGGATTGAAGGCGCGAACCGACGGGGGGTGTAGGCTGTGGGTCCTCGCCATGGCTTTACGCGCCATTGGATTTTGCCTAATGGCTAGGCAAAGAAGATGATTATATTATGAGCAACCACCTTAACATCGGAGGGGTCGCGGTCCCCGGGCGGGTGTGGCTGGCGCCGATGACAGGCGTGTCCGATCTGCCGTTCAGGCTGGCGGCGGCTGATCTGGGGGCAAATTACGTGGCCACCGAAATGGTCGCCTGCGAGCAACTGCTTTCGTCTCGACCGGATATGATTCGCCGATCGGCGGTCGGCGCCGGTCTTCCCCTGATGGTCATACAACTGGTCGGCGCGGACCGGACCGCGATCGCCGGCGCAGCGCGCCTGGCAGAGGCGGCGGGCGCGCAGATCATCGACCTCAATTTTGGTTGTCCGGCCAAGACCGTGACCGGCGCCGCGTGCGGTTCGGCCCTGATGCGAAATCTTGACCAGGCCCAAAGCCTGATTGAGGCGGCTGTGGATGCGGTGGATGTTCCGGTCACCATCAAGATGCGGCTTGGCTGGGACGAGGCCAGCCGCAACGCGCCGGAACTGGCGGCGCGCGCCGAGGCGGCAGGCGCCCGGGCGGTGACGGTGCATGGCCGGACCCGAAACCAGTTCTATGCCGGCGTGGCGGATTGGCGCGCGGTCGCGGACGTCAAGTCCGCGGTGTCAGTCCCCGTTATCGTCAATGGCGACATCGTTGATCTTGCCGGTGCTCGGGACGCCTTGACGCGCTCGGGCGCGGACGCGGTGATGATCGGCCGGGGCGCTCTCGGCCGCCCATGGATCGCCGCCCAGATCGAGGCTGGCCTCGCTGATCGCAATGCGCCGGAGCCCGGTCGCGAGACCCGTACCCGCATCGTCCTGACCCATTTGTGGTCCAGCGTCGATTTCTATGGCGAACACCTGGGCGTTCGCATGTTTCGCAAACACTTGGCGGCCTATATCGACGCAGCGCCGTGGGCGGCGCCCGGCGAATCCCGCCGCCTCGCCCGGGCGAGGCTGTGTCGATTGGCCAGCGCCGTCGAGATCGCCGAAACATTGGCCCTCCTGTGGCGCGCCGATGATCAGCGGCTGGCGGCATGAGAAATGCCCCGGAGAGCCTGCGCGCAGCGGCCTTTGACCAGTGGCCCGAAGCCGCCCTGGTGATCGACCGCACCGGCGCTTTGAGCGCCTTCAATGAGGCGGCGGAAAATCTTCTGGGCCAGGCCCTGTCATCCCTGGCCCGTCGTCAGGTGCGAGCGGCGTTTCCGCCGGACGCGCCTCTGATCTTCCTGATCGATCGGTGCATGACACAGGTGGTCACCGTTCGCGAGCGCGGCGTCGACGTGGATATGTTGGGTCACCCCGGTTTTGTCGCCGACGTCGCCGCTGCTCCCCTGGCCGATGGCGCGGTCCTAGTCACCCTGCACAGCCGTTCCGGCCGCGGCGTGGATCGAACGGTGGACCCGGCGGGCATGCGCTCGGCGATCGGTCTGGGAGAAATGTTGGCCCATGAGGTGAAGAACCCGCTGGCCGGCATTCGTGGGGCCGCTCAGTTGTTGAAGCGCGGCGCGAGCGCCGAGGACATCCCGTTGGCGCAATTGATCGTTGATGAAACCGATCGTATTCGCCGCCTGGTCGATCGTATGGAAGCCCTGGCCGGCGACGATCCGCCGGTGCGTTCGGCGGTCAATATCCATCAGGTTCTGGATCGGGTGAGGGCTCTGGCCTCCAACGGCTATGCCGATGGGATTCAGCTACGGGAACAGTATGATCCCTCCCTGCCGCCAGCCTGGGGCGAGGAAGATCAGCTGATTCAGGTGTTTCTCAACCTGACGAAGAATGCGGCGGAGGCGGCGCGCGCGCGGGGCGACGGGCGCGGCGAAATTTCAATTTCCACGGCCTATCGACACGGCGTGAAAATCCGCGGTCGGGACGGGGGGGCGGTGCAGGGGGCTCCGCTTGAGGTGCGCGTCACCGACAATGGCGTGGGCGTGCCCAAACGCCTGCGGGATCATCTGTTCGAACCCTTTGTAACAACCAAGGCGGCGGGCGCGGGGCTCGGTCTCGCTCTGGTGGCCAAGCTGGTGGCGGGTCACGGCGGTCTGATTGATTTCGAATCGGAGCCCGGTCGGACTGTGTTCCGGGTTCTGCTGCCGGCCGCCCCGGCCGTCGCGCCTTGAAAGGAATGTCCCCCCAATGAATGCGCCGCCGCAGAAGATCCTGATCGCCGATGACGACGCCTCCATCCGCCTGGTGCTGTCTCAGGCCTTTACCCGGCTGGGATATGATGTGCGCGCCACCGGCAATGCCGCCACATTGCTGAAATGGGTGACGGACGGCGACGGCGACCTGGTGATTACCGACGTTGTGATGCCGGATGAAAATATCTTCGATGTGCTGCCGCGCATCCGAAAACAGCGTCCGAAACTGCCGGTGATCGTCATGAGCGCGCAGAACACACTGCTCACCGCCATCAGCGCCGCCGAGGTTGGCGTCTTCGATTACCTGCCCAAGCCGTTCGACCTCGACGACATGGCCGCCATGGCCCGGCGGGCCTTGGCGCGTCCGGCCGACAAGGACGTGGTCAAGGCGCAGGCTCTCGCGGTGCGGGACGAACGCTTGCCGCTGATCGGACGTTCGGCGCCGATGCAGGAGGTCTATCGCACGATCTCCCGGCTGGTGGGCGCCGAGTTGACCGTCCTGATCCTTGGCGAATCAGGGTCCGGCAAGGA
>JAYUBD010000473.1:0-4578 GCA_043740995.1 Caulobacteraceae bacterium
GTCTCCAGATATGGCCTTTGGGCCAGAATGGAGCCGCCCGTGAGACCGATTTCGTACAAGCGCCACCGGTTCCCGGCTGATGTGATCCGCCATGCGGTGTGGCTGTATTTCCGGTTTACGTTGAGCTTCCGGGACGTCGAGGAACTGCTGGCGCAACGCGGGATCGAGGTCAGCTATGAGACGATCCGGTGCTGGACGCTGAAGTTCGGCCGGCAGTTCGCGTACAACCTGCGGCGCTCGCGGCCCAAGCCGACAGGCCGCTGGCATCTGGACGAGATGGTGGTGAAGATCGGCGGCAAGCGGATGTTCCTATGGCGCGCCGTCGACGACGAGGGCGAGGTCCTGGACATGCTGGTCCAGGAACGCCGCAACAAGGCGGCGGCGCTGAAGCTGCTGAGGAAATTGCTCAAGAACCAGGGCGTTCACCCCGAGGCGATCATCACCGACAAGCTGGCTTCGGTACCGCGCCGCGGCCCGGGATCTGGGTCTGACCGAGCGCCACCGACCTGGCGGGATGCGCGAGAATAATCGCGCGGAAAACTCCCATCTGCCGATCCGGCGACGGGAGCGAAAGCAGCAGAAATTCAAGTCCCGAGCTTCCGCCCAGAGATTCCTCGCCACCCACGCCGCCGTCTACAACGTCTTCAATCTCCAGCCCCACCTGATCCGCCGACCGATCCTCCGCCGGTTCCGGGCCGAGGCCCATCAGACATGGGCCGAAGCAACGGCGGCAGCGTAATCACATCGCCGGGCAGGGGCTTTTTCGCCGGGCGGATTTAACCTGACAAAACCAGCGGGTGATGCAGATCCTCGGGACCGGGCCGCTGATGGAAGCCATCCGGCCTGACCGCGCGAACAGGTCGAACACAAGACTGCATCCGACCGCCAGCCAATGCTCACATCACCCTTGCAATGCGGGACGCATACACACAGAACCCTCAGGCCATCGTGGTACGTAGGCCGATGAGTTGATCCGCAGGGCGGTCTGACTAGAACGCGGCGAGCGCGGTCAGCAACTCCGGGTCATATGGCTTCCCGACAAAGTTGTTGTTCCAAAGGCCACTGGCGCGGACGCGATCCCGCCGACTGAACCGCCCAAGCCAGGCAGGCGACGGAGCGTCCCGGCACCCTTCGATGTCCTGGGTGAGCAGCGCGATGCAGTTCCGCTCGAAGTAGCTGCGCAGGCGGCTGGGGCTGCGGGCCTGCGTCGTGTCCACCCAAACGACGGACATTTTGCCGATGTATTGGCTGACCTCGGCCTCAAGCGGCTCCTCCTGGGCGCGAATCCACGCTAGCGTCTGCCCCAACTCCCTGGCGGCCGCCCGCGGGCCGATGCCTTTTCCCCATGATGGCAGTGAGCGCCCCGACTGTTCCAGGAGGGCTTCGCCGACCAGGAGGCGAAAGATCGAGCCTCGATGCGCCCCCCGCCCCGAGGCGCCCCCGTGGAGTTGGGACAGTCGTGCGCTGAGCGCGCGCCTGTCGGGCGTCAGAGCGCTGTGCATGCCGACCCGCACAACGCGATCACCCTCGCCTGAAGCTGTCCTGGTCTCTCCCGGCTCGAAGAAGAAATAGACTCCTCGAGCCGGAAGGATCGCGTCGCGACCGGCGTCTCCGAGCATCCGCCGGCCACCCATTCGCTGCTCGCTTCGCGAAAGGACCTCATAGAGCCGAATGACATCTATTTGGCACTGGGCCGGAGGCGACCTTAACAAGAATAGTGTACCTTGAGAGAATACGGGCGAGATACCACAGCTGGTTGCATGGGTGTCGTTAACTTCATTCCTTCGGATTGATGTAACCCCGTCCGGGTACACTGACTCAATGCCTCGTTATAGCCTCAACCGCGTCCTTCGCTCGCTCCGGCGTTCCTTGCCGCCGCTCCAGGACAGGACGACACCCTGCGCCGCCGCCTGCGGCTTAGCCGCTTCCGCCATCCGATTCGCACTCCAATGTTGAACAAGGATTGTGACCAACCCTGGGTACTCGCGAAACACAGCGCCTAATTCAGACCTGGTCCTTGTGGCGCAGGTCGCCCCGAGGTCCCCGAGACCTCGAGTGCGGCCAAAGGTTTCGTGGCCCTGAATTCGTCCGATCAGGATCAGTTCGACCGTTCGTGAACGAAACTTTACCCTCATTGTTCAGACGTCGTTCATTGCCGCCCCGCAACATACTTGCGCCCTAAAAAAGGCTGACCGGTGGCAAATGCTGAGGGTGATGCGGATGAAAGCCAGGCTCTCGTTCGTTCAAGGCAAGGGTGCTCCGTGGCGAGGGTACCCTTCAGTAGAAGCCGCCAGGGAGATTAGCTTATGAAGATCGTACTGATGATGGGCGCCGCCGCCCTGTTAGCGGGCGCCGGCACAGTCGCCATCGCCCAGACTTCGACCCCGACTTCGGCCACCACCTCGTCGACCACCACCACCACCATTTCGACGCCGCACGCGAGCACTAACGCCTCCTTCGGGATGGACACACGGGCGCTGGCGCAGTCGCACCAGAACACCGCCACCAGCCACGGGATCGGCGCCGTCGTCAGCGCCAACGCGAAGGCCAAGGCCAAGCATCACATTGCGGCAGTCGGAGGCTCCGCCCAAATCGCTGTGGTGACCAGCCCCACCGCCAACCCGGCGACGACGAGCACGTTCCCGACCACGAGGAGCACGACCACGACCACGACCACGAAGGCCAACTTCGGAACAGGCGTGCGGACGCTGGCGCAGTCGCACCAGAACACCGCCACCAGCCATGGGATCGGCTCGGTCGTCAGCGCCAAGGCGAAGGCCAAGGCCAAGCATCACACCGCGGGCGATGACACGGACACCGAGGCGACGGAGACCACCGAGGCGACCGAAACCGCCGATGTGAGCCGGACCAGCCATGGGTCGAGCATCTCGACAGACGCCAAGTCCCGCGGCGACATCGCCCGCACCGGCGCCGCGGCGGTCGCCGCCGCCAAGTCGGCGAACAGCCAGATCGCCGACCAGAAGGGCGCGGTGGCGGCGCTGCGGACCTCCCTCCGCTCAGACGTCGCCGATACGCGTAGCAGCGTCGCGGCCACGCGCTCCGACGTGGCAGCCACGCGAGCCAGCGTTGCAGCGACGGTCGCCGACGCCAAGGCGATCCGGGCGACCGTCCAAGCCTCGCGCCCCGGTCACTGAGATCTGAAGTCCCGCCCGGGCGGTGCCCGGGCGGCGCTCAATTGTTTTGCGGGGTCCCCTGGTCCAAGCGGCCGGGGGGATCTTTTCAGGGCCGGTCAACGGTCGGGCGAGGGAAGCGCACTTCCCTCTCGAGGGGTGATCCAGACATGAAGCTTGCCGTCATTTCGCTGCTGGCCGGTGCGGCCTCGATCGCGGCTCCGCCGGTGTTCGCGGCCGAGAGCGCGGCTATTCCGCAGCAAGCGCCGCTGTTCCAGGGGCTGTCGCTGTCCGCCGGCGCCGACTACTCCTCGGGCGACTATGGCGGAACCGCAAAGACCAACATCTTCGTCGCCCCGATTTCGATCACCGACAAGGTGGGCGACTGGCGATTCTCCGCCAGCATTCCCTACTTGCGCATCTCCGGGCCGGGCGGCGTAGTCATCGGTCCCGACGGCCGGCCGTTGCCGGGCGTCCCGGGCGCCACCGGTACGCGCAGCGGCTTCGGCGACCTGTCGCTGGCGGCGACCGCCTCGCTGCCGTCGGACATGCTCGGCGGCTTCGCCGTGGACCTTACCGGTCGCGTGAAGCTGCCGACCTCCAGATCCAGCGAGCACCTGGGGACCGGCAAAACGGACTTTTCCATGAACGCCGACATCTCCTATCCGATCGGCGACTGGGTGCCCTTCGTCGACATCGGCTACCGCATTCCCGGGCGACCCAGCGGCATCGACCTGAAGAACAGCGTCACGGCGTCCATCGGCACGAGCTACGCCATGGGCCACACGGTGTTCATCGTCTCTTATGACTACGGCCAGGCGAGCAGTCCCTTGGCCAAGGACGCGCAGGAGGTATTCGGCGCGGTGAGCGCGCCGATCGCCGGAAAGGTGAATGCCACGCTCTACGGCATCGGCGGCCTCAGCGACGGGAGTCCCGCTTATGAGGCGGGACTGTTGTTCACGCTGAAGCTGAACTAGGCCGCCGGGGAACGGTCGGGGCTTTTCATTGTCCGACCGCGTAGAGGGTAAGGAGAAGATATACGGCTGCGGCATGACCCGGCTCACCGCCGGCGTCCGTTACCGGAGTGGGCGGCTCCCGCAGGACGGCGCCTCCTCGCGCAAGGAGCCGCCGAGCCGCACTCAAATCGAGGCCGCGAACTCGGGCTCAGTGGCGAAGCGGGGCCACGAGATCAAGGCGCCTAGATCCAAACGCCCGTCGCGGCCATCCAGCCGAAGTCGCCGCGTGGCTTGCGCACCTCGACGGCATCGAACCCGGCGTTAGCCAACGCGGTCGCCACGTCGTGAGGTTCGCGCGGCGTGAATATGTCCGCGGGCATGTTCATCTAGTCCATCCGCTCGGACCTGGCGCTGAACGGCTTTATCGAAAATGGTGATCTGCTTGCCGAGCTGATGCCAGGTCTCGAGCAACGGATGCACAATCGCGGCGA
>JAYUBD010000474.1:0-4576 GCA_043740995.1 Caulobacteraceae bacterium
TGGAAGGGCGCCTTTGCGCCTGCTGCCGCCCCTGATCCTGCACGAGCGCGACGGCGCCAAACACACGGCGCGGGCCGAGGCAATCCTGCGCGGCGAGGCGGAGCTGGCCTGGGAGCCCTGACCTCGGCGACCTAGTTTTTCGCCTGATCCACCAGCTTGTTCTTGGCGATCCAGGGCATCATACCGCGCAGCCGGGCGCCGACCTCTTCGATGCCGTGTTCGGCATTCCCACGGCGGGTGGCTTTGAAGCTGGGTTGGCCGGCGGCGCATTCCAGCATCCAGTCGCGGACGAACCGACCGGACTGAATATCGGCGAGGATGCGTTTCATCTCGACCTTGGTCTCGGGGGTCACCACCCGGGGGCCGGAGACATATTCGCCAAATTCGGCGGTGTTTGAGATCGAATAGTTCATGTTGGCGATGCCGCCTTCATAGATCAGATCGACGATCAGCTTTACCTCGTGCAGGCATTCGAAATAGGCCATTTCCGGCGCATAGCCGGCTTCGACCAAGGTCTCGAAACCGGCGCGAATCAATTCCACCAGACCGCCGCACAGGACGGCCTGTTCACCGAACAGATCGGTCTCGCACTCTTCGCGGAAACTGGTTTCGATCACGCCTGAACGGCCGCCGCCGATGGCCGAAGCATAGGCGAGGCCAAGGTCCATCGCACCGCCGGTCGCATCCTGCTCGATGGCGATCAGGCACGGAACGCCGCCGCCCTTCAGATATTCGCCGCGCACCGTGTGGCCAGGTCCCTTGGGGGCCACCATCAGCACATCGATCGAGGCGCGGGGCTCGATCAGCCTGAAGTGAACATTCAGCCCGTGCGCGAACATCAGCGCCGCGCCATCGCGGATATTGGGGGCGATGTCGGTCTCGTAGATCGACCGTTGCAATTCGTCTGGGGCCAGGATCATGATCACGTCGGCCCAGGCTGCCGCCGCGGCGGGAGTCATCACCTCAAGGCCTTCGTCCCGCGCCTTCTTCGCCGACAGCGAGCCGTCGCGCAGGGCGACCGCCACCGACTTTACGCCGGAGTCGCGCAGGTTGAGCGCGTGGGCATGACCTTGCGAGCCATAGCCGACAATGGCGACCTTTTTGTCGAGCAAACGGGCGAGGTCGGCGTCGCTGTCATAATAGACGCGCATGATCTATCTCCGGAGGGTGTCGAATGAAGGCCGCTATCGATAGGTTTTCGCCCCAAAGGTCAAGGCGGCATCGCGCCTCGCGAGGTTTCGTATGACGCGCTTGCGAAAGGAACGGCATGTCGGCGGCCATGACCGAGATCGACCCAAAAACGCTCATCGCCTTTTGGCGTGGGGCCGGTCCAAAGGCCTGGTTTGCAAAGCGGGACGCGTTTGACCAGGAGATTCGGGCGCGGTTCGAGGCCGTGCATCACGCCGCCGCGCGGGGCGAACTGACCCTGTGGCAGACCAGCGCCGAGGGGTCTCTGGGCAGTTTGCTGCTGCTCGATCAGTTCCCCCGCAACCTGTGGCGGGGTTCGGCCCACGCTTTCGCGACCGACCCCCTGGCCCGATCGATCGCCCGCCGGTCGATCGCCGCCGGTTTCGACCATGAAACAGAAGCAGGGATGCGAAATTTCTTCTACCTGCCGTTCGCCCATGCTGAATCGCTTGACGATCAGGTGTTCGGCCTGGCCTGCTGCGTTGAGCTGGAGCGCGAGGCCGGCGTTTCCGCGTTGTGGGCGCGTCGGCACCACGCGGTGATCGCCAGGTTCGGTCGTTTCCCCCACCGCAATGCCAGTCTCGGCCGCGAGACCACGCCGGAGGAACAGGCCTTCCTGGACGAAGGCGGTTTTTCCGGATGACAGGGCTCGACTCATTGTAGTTTGAGAGACTGATGAACCCCGCGCCCGCCCTCGCCGCCGACCTCGCCCACCCTGAACAGCAGTATCTGGATCTGCTGGCCGATGTGCTGGCCCATGGCGCGCGTCGGGATGATCGCACGGGCACCGGAACCCTAAGTGTGTTCGGCCGCCAGATGCGCTTCGATCTGGCGGGGGGGTTTCCGCTGCTCACCACCAAGCGCGTCCATTTCAAATCCATCGTGCTGGAGCTGATCTGGTTTCTCGGCGGTCACACCAATGTGCGCTGGCTGCAGGCGCGCGGCTGCAGCATCTGGGATGAGTGGGCCGATGCCGAAGGCGAGCTTGGACCGGTTTACGGCAAGCAATGGCGCTCATGGGCGGCGCCCGGCGGCGGGACCATCGACCAGATCAGCGCGGTGGTGCGCTCGATCCGCGACAATCCGGACAGCCGCCGGCATATCGTCTCGGCGTGGAACCCGGCCGAGGTCGATCACATGGCGCTGCCGCCCTGCCACTGCCTCTTCCAATTCTATGTCGCCGAGGGCCGGTTGTCGTGCCAGCTCTATCAGCGGTCAGCCGACATTTTTCTGGGCGTGCCGTTCAATGTCGCCAGCTACGCCTTGCTGACCCTGATGATCGCCCAGGCGACTGGACTGCAACCTGGCGAGTTCATCCACACATTGGGCGACGCCCACCTCTATCTCAACCATGAAGCGCAGGCCCGACGCCAACTTGGCCGGTCGCCCTATCCCCTGCCAAAGGTCCGCCTCGATCCGGTCGCCGACCTGTTCGCTTTCGAGCCCGGGCAGGTGATCCTGGAAAACTACCAGGCCCACCCCGCCATCAAGGCGCCCATCGCCGTCTAGGCAGAAGGTTTGCGCAATGCCGGTCAGTCTCACCCTCGGCCCCGTGGCGCGTGGCGCCAATGGCGTGATCGGCGCGAACGGCGGCCTGCCCTGGCGACTGAAGTCGGATCTTGCCCTGTTCCGCGCCCTCACCCTCGGCAAACCGCTGATCATGGGCCGCAAGACCTGGGACAGCCTGCCCAGGCGGCCCTTGCCCGGTCGGATGAACATCGTGCTGTCCCGCGACGGTCGGTTCGCGCCCGCCGGCGCGGTGGTGTGCGAGGATTTTTCCGAAGCCGTGCAGATCGGTCGGGACCAGGCGCGGGAGGATGGCGTCGACGAGGTCTGCGTGATCGGCGGCGCGGCCGTCTTTGAGATCGCCCTGCCCCGCGCCGGGCGGCTCTATCTGACGGAGGTCGATGCGATGCCGGTGGGCGACGTCGTCTTCCCGGCGTTCGACGAATCCGACTGGACCGAGATCAGCCGCGAAGCGCATGCCGCCGGTCCGGAGGACGACCATGATTATGTGTTCCGGGTTCTGCAGCGCCGCACCTAGTCGCGAACGCCCGGATGACTATAGTCCGCGCGATAATCATCACTGGGAGAACGCCGTGGATATCCAACTCGTCGCCGAAGGCCTGAGGTTCCCCGAAGGGCCGATCGCCATGAACGATGGCTCGATCATCCTTACCGAGATCGAGGGGCAGGCGCTGACCCGCGTCACGCCGGATGGCCAGAAGACCACGGTGGCGCAAACCGGCGGCGGCCCCAATGGCGCGGCGATCGGCCCGGATGGCGCGATCTATGTCACCAACAATGGCGGGTCGTTCGAATGGATCAAGCAGGACGGCCTGACCATCCCCGGCCCCACCCCCGCCAGCCATACCGGCGGCAGCATTCAGCGCGTCGACATCGCCAGCGGCAAGGTCGAGACGATCTATGACTCCTCCTGCGGCCACGCGCTGTGGGGGCCGAACGATCTGGTGTTCGACAAGACCGGCGGTTTCTGGTTCACCGACCATGGCTGCGGTACGCCGGACGGTCGCAAGAACGGCGCGCTCTACTACGCCCGGCCGGACGGCTCCCATATCGTCCTGGCCCGTGGCCACCTGATCTCGCCCAATGGCGTCGGCCTCTCGCCGGACGAGCGCGTGGTCTACATGGCCGACACCCATCTGGGCCGTCTGTGGGCCTATGATCTCGATGGTCCGGGCCAGCCGCCCAAGCTCGATCTGTTCAATCCGGGTCGGGTGATCTGCAACCTGCCCGGTTATCAATTGCTGGACAGTCTCGCCGTCGAGGCGGGCGGCAAGGTCTGCGTCGCCACCATCATGAACGGCGGCATCACCGCCTTCGATCCGGACGGAACCACCGAGCATTTCCCGTTCCCGGATATGGTCACCACCAATATCTGCTTCGGCGGCGCCGACATGCGCGACGCCTGGATCACCTGTTCATCGACCGGCAAGCTCTACAAATGCCGCTGGCCCCGGCCAGGGCTGAAGCTGAACTTCAACGCATAGTCTGCCTCCCTCCCCATGCTGGGGGGGAGGCTTGACTTAGGACAAAGTCGCCATCGCGGCGCGTTCGAAGTCCATCAGTTCGGACTGCCGATCTTGATGCACCTTCACCGCCCATTGCGGATCCTGCAGCAGGGCGCGTCCGACGGCGACCAGGTCAAACTCGTCGCGTTCCAGGCGACGGAGCAATTCATCCAGAGGCGCGGGGGTGGAGCCTTGGCCCGCCATGCCGGCGAAGAAGTCGCCGCTGAGGCCGACGGAGCCGACCGTGATGGTCGGCGCGCCGGTCAGTTTCTTGGCCCAGCCGGCGAAGTTGAGGTCGGAACCCTCGAACTCGGGCTCCTGAAAGCGGCGCTGCGAGCAATGGAACATGTCGGCGC
>JAYUBD010000475.1:0-4538 GCA_043740995.1 Caulobacteraceae bacterium
GGACACCATGATGCCCTGGTAGATGCCGCCCACGATGGCGTTGCCGGTGATGGTCACGTTCTCGTAGGGGATCTTGGCCTCGTTCCCCAGGAATATGCCCTGAGTGCCGGCCAGGCCGGCGCCGCGGACATAGGTGTTGTTGGTGATGGTGATGTCGTGGGTCGGCGTCGTGGTGGTGGCGGTCACGAACTGGATGGCGTCGGAGTGATCTCCGGCCTTGGGGTAGAAGTTGGTGAAGTAGTTGCCCGAGATAATCTCATTGGACGTGCCCAGGCTCTGGATTCCGTCGACCTGGATATTGTGGATCTGGCTGTTGGTGACCGAGACGTTGTCGGATTTCGCGATGACTATGCCGCCGCCGAGGTCGTGGACGTCGAGGTTCGCCAAGGTCACGTTCGAGGCGCTCATCACCCGCAGGCCAAGACCGTCGCCGACCGCCGAGCCGTGGATGTTGAGGTTGCTGAAGTGGTCGTTGGAGCCGCCGTTCAGATCGATGGCCACCCCCCGCGCCTCATCAACCTTGACCTCCAGGTTGCTAAAGGTGAGGCCCGAAACGTTCTGCATGTTCAAGCCATCGACGATGGCGGGTCGGGCGGGGTCCCCCGAGATGATCGTGATCCCGACTGGAAAATTCAACACCTGTAACTTGGGTAGTGCATATTCGCCCGGCGCGAGGCGGATGACGTCGCCATCATGGGCGGCCTTGATCGCCGCGAGCAGATGCGCGCTGTCTGGGACCGTCAACTTACGCCCCTCGCACGGCGAGGGTGCGCCCACTTTGTCTTTGGCGCTCGCCGCCGGAAGGCAAATCATGGTCAACGCTAGGCTGAGGCCCGGCGCGGCGAAGGCGGAGCGTGCGATCATGGCCTACCTAAACAGATTGTGGAGTGCACGCTGCGCCGACATTCTCTAGGGTTTGGCGACGGAGTTGAGCGCCTGTTAGGATAGCGTGGCGACACTTGCAGAGAATAACCCTCCCACTCTGAACTAGGAAGCGAATGCTGCGGACGATCTCGCGAGTTCTCAGCGCGTTCCGTAGGCGGACGGGGGCAAGGCGAGCCGCCAAACCCGAGACGTTTCTGTCGCGCGCCTGGGCGCGGTGGACCTCGCGAATTGCGTTCGCGGCGATTCTACAGGTTCTGGCAGTCGTCAATCCTTTAAGGCTTTTCCGGCGCCGACCGCGGGCGTTACCGATTATGCGACCCTATGTCGATCTCCGGCGACCGCTTCGGCGGATAGCCCGGTTCCTCTTCCCGATCGCCCTGGGTTTCTTCTGTCTCGTCTACGGCTTCTTCTTTGCCCTGACGGCGCCCTACCTCGTTGTGCCATTCACAACCCCAATCGTGGTCCTGGTCCTCCTGTCCATATGGGCCCTGCCCGATGCGCCTCATGCGCCGACCAAGGCGATGGAGCTCTGCTTCGCGGCGGTCATCATCAGCCGCGTTCTGTGGCCGAACTACCTAGCCCTGCAGCTGCCGGGACTTCCATGGCTCACCTTCCTGCGCCTCGCGGGATTCCCGATGGCGTTCTTACTGCTTATCTGCCTTTCGACATCGGAGAAGTTCCGCGCCGATCTCTACCAGGCGCTTCGCGGGATACCGGCCCTTGTACCTTCTGTGGTCGGCCTTCTCGCCGTCGACTTCCTGACCATCCCCTTCTCGAAGGCGCCGAGTGGCTCCCTGCAGATGACGCTCCTCGAGTTCGTCTACATGGCGGCGATGATCGCCATCGGCGCCTGGGTCGGACGCACCCCTGGCCGGGCGAAGGGCTATATCGAGCTCCTGTTGGTGCTCTCCATTCCCATCATGGCCATCACGGTGGTCGAGGCGCGAGTGCAGGAGATCCTGTGGGTCGGGCACATCCCCTCGTTCCTCAAGGTCGACGACCCAACCGCCGTGCGTATCCTTTCGGCCGAGACGCGAGGGGCGACGGGCTTGTATCGCACCAAGTCAACCTTCTCGTCGGCGCTCGCCCTTTCGGAGTATTTGGCCCTACTGACCCCGTTCTTCATCCACGCGGCTCTGCGCCATAAGATGGTGATCGTCCGGGTTCTGGCGGCCCTTGCCTTGCCAGCTTCCTTCTACTGCATCCGCGCGACCGACGCCCGGCTGGGCGTCGTGGGGTTCCTGGTCTCGGTCCTGTTGTATGTCCTTTTATGGGGGATCGGCCGATTTGCCCGCAGCAAGAGCGACCTCTTCGGGGCAGCGGTCGTTTACGGCTACCCGGCCATTTTCGCCGCGTCCGGCCTGGCGATCATTTCAATCCACAAGCTAAGGGTCGCTGTCCTTGGAGACGGCTCGCAGGCCTCCAGCAACGCAGCCCGCCAATGGCAGTTGGCCCAGGGCATCCCGAAGATCCTGTCCAATCCCATCGGCCACGGGCTGGGCCAGGCCGGCGCCTCGCTCGGATACGCCCCCGGCGACTTTATCAGCGTCGACAATTACTACCTAACCGCCACGCTAGACACCGGAATACTTGGGCTCATTCTCTTCGTCTTGCCTTTCGCCATGGTGGGTTACTACTCCCTTAGGCTTTCCGTCAGATATCCGGCCATGACAACCGACCCGGAGCTATCGCTCCTCATCCCACTATCTTGCTCCTTCGCCGCCTTTCTCGTGATCAAGGGCGTGTTCAGCCAGACCGACAATCACATGTTGGTTTACGCGATGCTGGGGATCGCCGCCGCCCTGGTCTATCGCGTTCGCATGGCACTCCTTGCCGCGGAAAAGTCGCCAACAGAGGTGACGGCGTCGCCACGTAAGACGATTGCCGGTCACCCAGGCATTCGCGCGCCGCAACCCGCCGTCGCCCGCGCGTCCGGCTCGCGCCTGGGCTGACCTGTCGCCAAGTCCGGCGAAACCCGCACCATCGGACAATCGCCGTCGGTGACACAACTCGTCAGTTCAGTGCAGTGTCATCGGCGCGCAGATACCGCGCGAGGTAGCGTAAGCGGGGGACATTCAGGTGGTTCCCGGAAGAAAAGCACCCTTTTCGACGCCATCGGACAGGTCGCCCCGCTGCAGAAATGGCACTGGGAGTCGATTGATGTTGACACCTTGTGCGGCCGCCAACGCGGCCTGAACGGTCGGGTAGTAGGCGGCGTGCTGTGCAGCAAAGAACCCCGGCGAATCCACGCACTGATTGACCCCTAGCAAGCGTTGGTCCTTGCACTACTGCGGATCGAAGGAAAGGTTCGGCGTATAATTGAGGATAATGAAGTTGTAGCCGCTGCCCCTGATCTTGACTACGGCAGTGGCAGGTTTAGCGGCGACGTGATGGGACCCGCCTGTGACGTGACCTCCTGAAACTCCTCCAGGAATAACTAGAGTCCGCCCCCAGGAAGGGACGGACAGATGAAACTGATCTGATCCCCGGAAACTGGACCGTTCGGACTTAGAGTTTTCCGCCGTAGCCTCCCTGGGCTGGAAGGAGCGGAAGACGATGAAGGCTTCGAAGTTTTCGGACGCCCAGAAGGCGTTCATCTTGAAGCAGGGCGGCGATGGCGTGCCTGTGGCGGATATTTGCCGCAAGGCCGGAATCAGCCAGGCGACCTACTTCAACTGGAAGAAGAAGTACGACGGCATGTTGCCGCCGGACATGCGACGGCTGAAGCAGCTCGAGGACGAGAACACCAAGCTACGCAAGCTGGTCGCCGATCTGTCCCTCGACCGAGAAATGCTGCAGGACGTCATCCGCCGAAAACTGTGAGGCCTGCTCGCAAACGCGAGCTGGTGGACGGGGTGCGCGGTGAGTGGGACGTGTCGATCCGGCGGGCCTGCCGGGTTCTGGAATTCGACACGTCGACCTATCACTACAAATCCCGCCGCCGCGAGCAGGCCGGCGTCGAAGCCCGCATCCGAGAGATTTGTCAGACCCGCGTCCGCTACGGCTATCGGCGCGTGCACGTCCTTCTTCGCCGTGAAGGCTGGGAGATCAACATGAAGAGAACGCACCGCATCTACAATGAGTTAGGCCTGCAGCTGCGCAACAAGACGCCCAAGCGGCGGGTGAAGGCCAAGCTGCGCGATGACCGATGCGTGGCAACTCGGCCGAACGAAACCTGGGCGATGGATTTCGTGCACGACCAGCTGGCCACTGGCCGGAAGATCCGCGTGCTCACCGTCGTGGACACCTTCTCCCGCTTCTCGCCGGTGCTGGATCCACGCTTCAGCTATCGGGGCGAAGACGTCGTCCAAACCCTGGAGCGGACCTGCGCCGTGGTGGGCTATCCGGCGACGATCCGGGTCGACCAGGGCTCGGAGTTTATCAGTCGGGACATGGACCTCTGGGCCTACGCCAACGGCGTCACCCTGGACTTCGCCCGGCCAGGCACGCCCACCGACAACGCCTTCATCGAGGCCTTCAACGGACGCTTCCGGGCGGAATGCCTGAACGCCCACTGGTTCCTGACGCTTGCCGACGCCGGCGAAAAGTTGGAGGCTTGGCGCAGATACTACAACGAGGATCGGCCGCACGGGGCCATCGGCAACAAGCCTCCGATCACGTTGATGAATCCCGGTGGCCATACCAGCCCGTCA
>JAYUBD010000476.1:0-14086 GCA_043740995.1 Caulobacteraceae bacterium
ATTGTCGAACGCCACATCCTTCCTGAAGAACTGGCCGGCTTTTCCGAGTGCTTTATCGTCGGCAGCGCCGCCGAGGTCACGCCGGTCGCGCGGATCGCCGAGTACAGCTTCACGCCGGGCAATATTTCCCTGTCGCTGATGGACGATTACGCCAGGCTGGTCCGCCGCAAAGCGCTGAGCGGATAGCGCCTGCCGCCGCCGCTCAGATCGTCCAGGTTTCCGGTCGCGGATAGGGCTCGCTCTTGAACAGATACATCAGCCCCAGCGCGCAACGGATGATGAACCACAGAAACACCACCGGCAGAAGGGCGAACCCGATCACCACGGCGCAGAGAATTCCCGCGCCGATGAAATACAGCAGGCCGATCCAGAAGGTGCGGATCAGATAGGTGTAATGACTGCGTAGCCAGGGCGGGGCGCTGTCGCGGGCGACATAGGCCAGGACCAGGCCGACAATGTGGGTGATGCCGCCCAGGGGCGCCAGGAACAGGATGTAGATGATCAGGGCCAACACCCGTTCGTCATCGCTCCCGAACATTGGCCGGGGCGGCGGCGGCGTCATTGAAGGTGGTTCCCCAGGAACGAAAGTCATGGTCTTCTCCCGTGCGTTGGGGCGAGCCTAGTCCCTCTCGGCGGTGATCTCCACCCCCGCCGCCGCGGCGTCGGGGGCCAGCGCCTGGGGCTTTTCAACCCGCACGCGAACCCGCATCACGCGCGCCTCGTCGAGCATGGCCACGGCCAGTTTCTGGGCGAAGGATTCCACCAGGCCGATATGACCGGCGGCGGCGATCGCCTTGGCCTGTTCGGCGATCCGTTCGTAATTGACGGTGTCGGCGAGCGCGCGCCAACCGTCGGCCGCGATATCCAGCTCCACATCGACGATTAGAGGCTGCAAGCGACCGCGCTCGTGGCCATAGAGCCCGATCTGCGCCTCGACCTTGAGACCGCGGACAAAAATCTTGGTGGCGGCAATACGATGTCGGGGACGGAGGCTCACCCGGGGTCCGCCATCGCGTCGGAAGAGCGCCAGGCGAGGTGCTGGCCGCCATCGACGGCGATCATCTGGCCGGTCACCGACCGCGCGTCGATCAGATAGCGCAGGGCGTCCGCGATCTCCTCCGGCGCGATGGCCCGGCCCAGCGGCGAAGCGGCGGCCTCGGCGGCGAAATCGTCGGGGGATTGGTAGGTGTTTGGCAGGGTGGGGCCAGGGCCGATCGCATTGACACGGATGCGCGGCGCCAGGGCCTGGGCCATGGTCTGGGTCGCTGTCCAAAGGGCGGCCTTGCTGATCGTATAGCTAAAAAATGATGGATCGAGCCGCCAGACGCGCTGGTCGATGATGTTAACGATCAGGCCGATCATGTTAGGGGTCGCGGCGGCGGCGAAGGCCTGGGCCAGCAGCACCGGCGCCCGAAGATTGGTGGCGAGGGTCCTGTTCCAAAGCTCCGGCGTCGTGGTCTCGAGACGGTCGTCGTCGAACACCGACGCGCAGTTGACCAGCAGCTCAGGTGGGGCCGGCGCGCGACCGATCAGAGCCCGGCACGCATCGACATCACCAAGGTCCGCTTCCAGAATCTCCACGCGGCGGCCATAGGATCGCGCCATCCGGGCGGTCTCTTCGCCGGACGCGCGAGTCCTTACATGGATGATAACGTCATAGCCCGCCCGTGCGGCGGCCAGGGCCAGGGCGCGACCGATCCGCCGCCCGGCGCCGGTGACCAGAGCCCAGCCCCGATCCGCCACGGGGATTGACCGGGTTTAGTCCAGCCGACCAAACTCAAGATAGTTGAGGACAGCCAGGGCGACGACGAAAATCAAAATGGCCCCGATGGCGATCATGCTGACGCGCTCCGAATGTTTGATCCCCACCGACGGGACCCTCGCGCCTTTACCGGTCAGGCAGGCGAGCCGCAAGCTTCGAGGCGGTCGAGTGCCGATGCTTCATGAATCGTCGTCGATTTGAGCCCGGCCGGCATTCCGGTGGTCGCCCGCTCTGGCGTGGAACGGGCGTGGTTTCGCCCCGCGATCAGATGAATTCGCGCCTCCGGGCGCTTAAGCCCTTTCCCGGGTGATCCCGGTTCACTAATGTGCGCGCCGAAGAGGTTCCAGCGGTAACGCCCGGAGCCCGCCTCAACACGCTGATCCAAACAGGGAGACCCGCATGCGCGAGTACATGAAGTTCTATATCGACGGCCATTGGGTCGAGCCGATCACCCCTAAGAGCCTGGACGTGATCAACCCCGCCACCGAGGCGGTGTGTGGGCATGTCTCGGCCGGGACCGCCGCCGACGTCGATCTCGCCGTAAAGGCCGCCCAGAAGGCTTTCGAGACTTATTCCCAAACCAGCCGCGAAGAGCGCATTGATCTGCTGGAGCGCATCCAGGCGGAATACCAGAAGCGTTTCGGCGATATCGCCAACGCCATCACCGAGGAAATGGGCGCGCCGGCCAGCCTCGCGCAACGCGCCCAGGCTCCGATCGGCCTGGCTCACATCGCCACCGGCATCGCGGTGCTCAAGAACTTCCAGTTCGAGGAAGACCGCGGGACGACGCGGATCGTGAAAGAGCCGATTGGTGTTTGCGGCATGATCACCCCGTGGAACTGGCCGATCAACCAGATTGCCTGCAAGGTGATCCCGGCCCTCGCCACAGGTTGCACCATGGTGCTGAAGCCTTCCGAGGAATCGCCGTTCTCCGCCTATCTGTGGGCCGAAGTGATGCACGCGGCCGGCGTTCCGGCCGGGGTGTTCAATCTGGTCAACGGCACGGGGGCCGAGGTCGGCGCCGCCATCGCCAGCCATCCGGGTGTGGATATGGTTTCGTTCACCGGCTCGACCCGCGCCGGCATTGAGGTCGCCAAGGCAGCCGCGCCGACCGTCAAGCGCGTGGCGCAGGAACTGGGCGGCAAGAGCCCCAATATCATCCTGGACGACGCCGACATGACCTCGGCCGTGACCGGCGGCGTCAATCACGTAATGCAGAATTCCGGCCAATCCTGTAACGCGCCGACCCGTATGCTCGTCCCGGCCGCCAAGATGGCCGAAGCCATCGTCATCGCGCGGAAGGCCGCTGAAGCCACCACGGTCGGCGACCCGAACGGCAATGCCCAGCTGGGTCCCGTGGTTAACAAGACCCAGTGGGACAAGATCCAGCGCCTGATCCAGGCCGGTATCGACGAAGGGGCGACCCTGGTCGCCGGCGGCGTCGGCCGTCCGGACGGCTTGGACAAGGGCTATTATGTAAAGCCCACCGTGTTCGCCAACGTCACCAACGAAATGACCGTCGCCAAGGAAGAAATCTTCGGTCCGGTGGTCTCTATTCTCGGTTACGACACCGTGGACGAGGCAATCAAAGTCGGAAATGACACCGAATACGGTCTGGCCGCCTACATCTCCGGCGGCGACATCAACAAGATCCGCGCGGTAGCCGCCAAGATGCGCGCCGGTCAGGTATCAATCAACGGCGGCGGCGGTGATATGATGGCCCCGTTCGGCGGTTACAAGATGAGTGGCAATGGCCGCGAATGGGGTGATTTCGGTTTCACCGAATACCTCGAAATCAAGGCCGTGATCGGCTATACGCCGAAGCAAGCCGCCGAATAGAACCAAGAACGCGCTCCCTCCCCTTCGTTGGGGAGGGAGGGTTTGCTTCAGGCCTTGGCCGCAACGAACGGCTTCGGAATTCGCGCCGCCCCCTGGCGAGCGAACATCCAGCCTGGATATTCCGACGCCAGGGTGCTGACTTCGTCCAAACGCCATCTCTTCTCTGGACAATATCAGCCCCGTCGGGGCCAGCTTGTCATCGCGTTGCTCCGCCGTCTTGACGCCGATGATCACGGTCATAACGTGAGGCTCGGCCAGCAGTCCGGCGAGCGCGACGCGGGGGACGGAAACGTCGTGCGCCCCGCGCGATCTCGCGCATGTCGCCGATGCAGACAAGACGCGATCCTTGTCCACCGGCGGAAAATCGAAGGTGGCGCGGTGGAGCCGGGGCCACGCATGGGATCGCCTAGTCAGTTCTACAGGCGTGACCTGCCACCCACCGACGAATAAACCCTCTTGCGTTCGGGCTGAAAAGCGGGCTTTTGCGCGGCGGGCCACGCCCTCCCAACGGGGCGCTGTCCATCTGCAAGGATGGGAGACATCGTTATGAATACCCTTGGTAAACCGGCCATGCGACCGGCTCGACCTGAATTTTCCTCCGGCCCCTGCGCCAAGCGCCCCGGATGGACCTCCCAGAATCTCGTCGGCGCCGTGCTTGGTCGCTCCCATAGGTCGAAGCCCGGCAAGGCGCGCCTGCAGGCGGCCATCGACCAGACCCGCGCGGTCCTGCAGGTTCCTGAAGACTATCTGATCGGCATTGTGCCCGGCTCCGATACCGGCGCGGTGGAGATGGCCCTGTGGTCCTTGCTAGGACCCCGAAAGGTCCAGCTTCTCGCCTTCGAATCCTTTGGCAAGGATTGGGTCACCGACGTTGTGAAGCAACTGAAGATCGAGGCCGAGGTGCTGGACGCGCCCTATGGCCGCCTGCCGGACCTGAGCCGGGTGCGCCCGGACGCGGACCTGGTGTTCACCTGGAATGGCACGACCTCGGGCGTCCGGGTGCCCAACGGTGATTTCATCGCCGCGGATCGCGCCGGCCTGACCATTTGCGACGCCACCAGCGCCTGCTTCGCCCAGACCCTGGACTGGAAAAAGCTCGATGTGACGACCTTCTCCTGGCAAAAGGCCTTGGGCGGCGAGGCGGCGCATGGCGTTCTGGTCTTGTCCCCGCGCGCGGTGGAACGGCTGGAGAGTCACACGCCGACCTGGCCGATGCCAAAGCTGTTCCGGATGACCAAGGGCGGCAAGCTCAGCCGGGACATCTTCGAAGGCGCCACGATCAACACGCCTTCCATGCTCTGTGTTGAGGACTATCTGGACGCCCTTAAATGGGCCGCCTCGATCGGCGGCCTCGCTGAACTAAAGCGGCGGGCCGACCAGAACCTCGCCGCTCTGGAAGGCTGGGTCGCCGGCACGCCGTGGATCGACTTCCTCGCCGAGGATCCGGCCACGCGCTCCAATACCTCGGTCTGCCTCAAGGTAGTCGATCCGGTCGTGACAGCCCTGCCGGCGGCCGCTCAGGCGGACTTCGCCAAACGCCTCGCCGGCCTGCTCGAAAAGGAGGGCGTCGCCCTCGACATCGGCGGCTATCGCGACGCGCCGCCCGGCTTGCGAATCTGGTGCGGCGCTACAGTGGAGGCCGACGATGTCCATGCCCTCACCCCCTGGCTCGACTGGGCTTTCGCGACCGTCGCGGCGGAGCTGCTCGCCGCCTGAGCAAACCTCTCTCCCCAGCAGAGGGAGGGCAGATCGCGAAGCGATCGGGTGAGGAAGCGTGGGCCATCACCAGCGCCAAGGGGGTTTCGCACTTCCCCACCCTCGCCGATGCTTCGCATCGTCTTTTCCTCCCCATGCCGGAGAGGGAGACAGACAAGATTCATTTAAGGAGTCCCACCCATGCCCCGCGTCCTGATCGCCGACCAACTTTCCAACGCCGCCTTGGACATTTTCCGCCAGCGCGGCGTCGAAGCCGATGTGAGGGTGGGCCTGTCCAAACCGGAGCTTTTGGCAATCATCGGCGACTATGACGGTCTGGCGGTTCGCTCCGCCACCAAGGCGGACAAGGATGTCATCGTCGCCGCCAAACGCCTGAAGGTGATCGGCCGGGCCGGTATCGGGGTCGATAATGTCGATATCCCCGCCGCGACAGCCGCCGGTATCGTGGTGATGAACACGCCGTTTGGTAACTCGATCACCACGGCAGAGCACGCCATCGCCATGATGTTCGCCCTGGCCCGCCAACTGCCCGCCGCCGACGTCTCCACCCAGGCTGGCAAGTGGGAGAAGAACCGCTTCCTGGGCGTCGAACTCTACGCCAAGACCCTGGGTCTGATCGGGGCCGGCAATATCGGCTCCATCGTCGCCGACCGCGCCAATGGTCTGAAGATGAAGGTCATTGCCTATGACCCATTCCTCTCACCGGAACGCGCGGTGGTGATCGGAGTGGAAAAGGTTGAACTGGACGACCTGCTCGCCCGCGCCGACATCATCACCCTGCACACGCCGCTCACCGACAAGACCCGCAACATCCTCTCCGAACAGGCGCTGGCTGCGACCAGGAAGGGCGTGTTGATCGTCAATTGCGCCCGGGGCGGACTGGTGGACGAGGCGGCGTTGCGCAGAGGGCTGGATGCCGGGCATATCGGCGGCGCGGCCTTTGACGTGTTCGTTGAAGAGCCCGCCAAAAGCAACGTGCTGTTCGGCGCCCAGAACTTTATAGCCACGCCGCATCTTGGGGCATCCACCGGCGAGGCGCAGGAGAATGTCGCCCTGCAGGTCGCCGAACAGATGAGCGACTATCTGTTGAGTGGGGCGGTGAGCAACGCGCTCAACAGCCCCTCTGTCACCGCCGACGAAGCGCCGAAGCTGCGTCCCTTTATCGCCCTGGCCGAACGACTCGGGGCCTTCGCCGGGCAGATGGTCGATGGGGGCATCAAGGGGGTGGACATCGCCTATGAAGGCGATGTCGCCGCCCTGAACGTCAAGCCGCTCACCGCGGCGGCTCTGGCCGGCGTGCTTCGCCCGATGCTGGCCGAGATCAACATGGTCTCCGCCCCGGCGGTGGCCAAGGACCGTGGCGTCACCGTCTCCGAAAGTCGCCAGGAAGTCTCTCCGGTCTATGATAGCCTGATGCGGATCACGGTCCTGACCGAGATGGGTCGTCGGGCATTTGCCGGCACGGTGGTGGCCGGCGCGCCGCGCATCGTCGAGGTGAAGGGTATGGAATTGGACGCCGCCTTCGCACCGGCCATGCTCTATGTGAACAATCTGGACAAGCCGGGCTTTATCGGCGCCCTCGGCGCCCTGCTGGGTGAGACCGGCGTCAATATCGCCACCTTTAACCTGGGCCGGGTGGCGGCGGGCGACGACGCCATCGCTCTGGTGGGGGTTGATCAGGCGCCCGACGAGCCGCTGATCCGCCGCATCCGCGCCTTGCCCCATGTGAAAGAGGCGCGGGTGCTCAAATTCTGAGGCTTCAAATCGATCAGATGACCGTGAACGCGCCGGCGGGATTTGGATAGTGAAACAGCCCGTCCCGGGCCGGATAGATCATCGCGCGGGCGTCGCCACAGAAACCGCCCCACCACGAGAATGAGGAATTGCTGAGGATCAGGCGATCAGCCCGCAACATCAAGGCCATGTCGGACCAGGCGCCCTGGCTGGGGAGCACACTGACCCGCCCGCCCAATGCGCCAAGCCGCCCAAGCGCCAGCGCCGGGTCATCCGAGATCAGCACGATCTGATCGGGCGCCAAATCCTCGACTTGCAGGAAGGCGAGGGCGCGGCGGAAGAAGGTTTCGTCCGGGCCAGCCCGCCGACGCTGATGGATTTCCTCTTTGTACGTACGGCAGTGCACGACCAGCGGATAGGCCGTGGCCTCGCCGGTCCGCTCCAGCAGAAAAGCCCGGATCTGGCGCTTGAGCCCGACCGGATCGGCGATAAAGGCCTCGTTCTGCCAATAGCCGTTGAAATAGCGCCCCTTGCGCAGAAGTTGGGCCAGAGCGGCGGGGTCGACCGACGCGGATCGCTCGCTGACATAGCCGGGGGGCGCCAACAGGCGCAAGGCGGCGGTCGCGCTGCGCGAGCCCAGCCAGGGGTGACGGGTGAGCGTGAACTCAACCGACCGCGCCAGAGGTTGCAACACGAAGCCCGCCCCGTAGCGGTCGGACTCATAGGCCGCCAGATCCAGCGCCACCGGCTCGCCGGTCAACGCCGCGATGGAATGGGCCAGCGCGAAGCAGAACAGCTGATTGCCGAGCCCGCCCTGCATTTTCACGGTCTTCATCATCTCAGCATCTGTTCATAGACAATGCGGGCGGGACCCGACAGCGCCAGCGCCGCGCCGCGCGCCAGCAATGCAGCCAGGGCCGCCGCCGTCCCCACACCCGGAACGCGCCGTTTCAGTCGAAACAAGGCGAATTCCGACGGAAGAGTCTGCAGGCCCGCGCGCCGCTGGTAAAAAGTCTCGCCGAGCCGAGCGCGCACCAGGTCCTCTTCCAGATTGGCCAAGCGCCAGCCCCGCTGAATCATCGTGAGCCAAAGCGCATAGTCTTCCTTCAGCGGAATGTCGGGATAGCCGCCGCAATCAAGGACGGCGGCAGTGCGCGCGAAGGCGGTCATGTGATTGATCGGATTGCGCCATCTCGCCCATCGCACAATGTCCAGATGATCCCGCGGCATGGTTTTCCGGCGGCTGCGGCCATCCGGCCAAAACTCGATAATGCCGCCACCGAGGACAGCCACTTCGGCATGGAGGCTCAGAAAACTTAGCTGAGCCTCAAAGCGACGCGGCAGGTTGATGTCGTCGGCGTCGGCACGAGCAATCCACGGAGTTCGCACCTGGCGTAAGGCAAAATTCAGATTGTGATGCAGGCCGCGCGGCCCGGGATTGCGGATCAACCGCACTTCGGCGCGATCCAGCCACGACCGGACGGCCTGTTCCAGTGGGGCGGGGAGCGGCCCGTCCTGGCAGATCAGGATTTCATCGGGGCGCGTCGCCCCGTGAACGACACTGGAAAGGGCTTCCATGAACGGTGCGGGCTGATCGCCAGCATGGACCGGAACCAGGGCGGTAAAGGCCCAGGGATCGTTCAGGGCCATCGGCGAAGCCAGCTGCGCGCCGCCAGGCAAGACAGGCAAATCCGGCGCTGCCACCCGCCGATCGCCGGCGGCGTGCGGGCCGCCAGGGTCGCCAGATCAAGCCGCGCCGCAGCGTCGGGATCAATCCGTGAGGTGATCGAGGCGCCGTGATGACCCAGGGACCCGACGCAGAGGCCGTCCAATATCGTCAAATCTCCCTTGGCCAAGACCCTAAGATAGAAATCGATATCCACTAGTTGGACGAGGGCCGGATCAAATCGCATCGGCGTGCGGAAAACCAGCGCGGCCGTCGGGCCGATCCAGTTGAACAGAGGCAGCCACCAGATCCGTCCCGACCACCGCCGAAACACCGCGGAAACCAGGCCAAAACGCGAAGCGCGGCGCATGCCGATCACCGCCGTATGGCCCATGACCGCCACGGGACCCCGTTGCATGGCGTCCACCGCCCGACGGAGAAACAATGGGTCGATGAGAAATTCATCATGATGCACCACCAGGGCCACCGGTGCATGGGCCGCATCCAGGCCGTGGTTCCAATTGTCCACCGGGTTGCCGGACCTGGGGCCGGCGATATGCCGGATCGAGGGATAGGCCGCCGCCAGCGCCAGGGTGAAGGTGCGAACCGCATCGGTGCGGCTGTCATCGCTGACGATGATCTCCACCGCCACCTCGCTTTGCGCACATACCGATGCGAGGCATCGCGCGAACAGGTCCAGATTCTCATAGGCGGGAATAATGCAGGAAATTTCCACGCTCATGCCCACGCCCGCCGACTGGCGCGGGCCGCCACCGCAAGGACGCCGCAGCAGAAAGCGAACAGGGTGGCCAAGGTTTCGGTGCGCAAGGGATAATCGACCAACGAGTGCGCCATCAATACCAGGACGCACAGACTGGCGGCGCGCGCCAGGGGATCCCCGCCGACCACCGCCGCAACCCATCCCAGCCAGACCGCGAAGCCGACGATGAGCGCCGCGCCGATCCAGCCGGTCTCCAGCCAGAGCTCCAGATAGTCGTTGTGGGCGTGATTGAAATAGGCGTCCCCCACCAAGTGAAGCGGTTCGACGGCGCGGAACACCAGGTCAAAGGCGCCCAGGCCGGCGCCAAACGGCAAATTTCCTTCGGCCGCCTTGAGGACATAGGGCCAGGCTTCCAGGCGGAATTCACCGGCCGCGCCGCCGACAAACCGGTCCAGCAACGGTGCTTGGGCGAACAGCATCACCGCGCCAACCGCGGCCAACACAACAGCACCGATCACCACCGGCGTTCGTCGCCGCCCGGGCGAGCGTCGGTGGCGTACGAGCAGGATCAGGGCGCCGCCGATGCCTGGAACGGCGAGGATGACGCCGGCCCGCGATTGAATGGCGGCCAAGGCGACCACCGCCACCGCAAGATAGAGGCCCGCCAGCCAGGCGCCCGGCCCACGAGGCGGGCGCTGAACCGCATCGACCCTGACATTCAGGGCGAGCGCAACGGCCAAGGGCGCGACGGCCACCAGCAATACGGCTTCGTGATTGCGGTTTGCGAAAAGGCCTACGACGGAGCCCAGATTGGTGACAGCGTAGAAATACGCTCCGCCCCCGGCGGGCATGGCGCGTTGAGCCATTCCGAAAAGCAGCCCGACCACCGACAATGCGACCCACAGCGCGGCCAGAGCCCGCCGCTCGCTCCTATTGGATTGCAGCACGGCCAAAAACACGGCGGCGGGAGGCAGCAGGGCCGCCATCATCGCCAGCGTTTCCCGTGGCGCGAGGCTGACTGGCGCCCAATCCGGGCCGAGGCCGGCAAGATCAAGGGCCTCCAGGCGCGGATCCCGACCCGGCAGGGTGGTCCAGATCTCCGGCGGCAAGGGAAGGCTTTGTAAAAGGGGGATGATGAACAAACCGGCTAGAAACACCAAGGGCGCCGCCACGCCTCGCCATCGGTCGCGACGGACGAGGCGCCGCAGGGTCAGGGCCGCCAGGGGTAGGGCGACCGACTCGACAAGGGCGAGCCGCAGAGGGTTATCCCGGCTGGCTCCGCCAAAAAACCCCGCGATGAGCATCACGGCCGCCGCGCCGATGAAAAGCCAGCGGCCCAGGCGGTCGCCCGCGACCCCGCCTCCCTCATCGAAAAATCCAGGTTCAGCCACGGCCACCATCCTCGCGGTCGCGCCCGGACCCCCGCGCGTCTCGGCGCCCACCGCGCTTATCAGGGTCGCCGCCGAGCGGCAAATCGGATAGAGAGGGTTGGACTTGGCCCCTCGCCGTGCGCTCTGGAACGCCCTTACCGGATGCTCGATCACCCGCCATCGCCGCAGGCCCTCACCTATGCCATCGGCGATGTCCATGGCCGGGACGATCTGCTCGCCCAGGCTTTTCAACGGATCGACGCCCATGCATTTGGTCGCCCGACCCGGATCATTCTGCTCGGCGACTATGTTGATCGCGGCCCCGCCAGCCGGGCGGTGATCGAACGGCTGATCGCCCTCAGCGCCGAGGGCCTGGTCCTGTGTCTGAAGGGCAATCACGAGGACATGATGGTCGATGCGCTGCGCGAGCCACATCATCGGGCTATGGCGATCTGGCGGGCCAATGGCGGGATCGAGACGCTGCTCTCGTACGGCGTGGCGGGCGGCGATGACGCGACCCGCTTCGTGCCGGCCGACCACCTCGCCTGGTTGGACGCCCTGCCCTTGATGATCGTCGATGCCCACCGGGTTTATGTTCACGCCGGAATCGACCCGACTCAGCCCCTCGACGCCCAGGCGGAAGCCACTCTTCTTTGGATTCGCGAAGCCTTTCTGCGGGCCGACCCTGCGGCGTTCGATCATCACATCGTACATGGCCACACACCGCACTGGGCGGGCAAACCCGATCCTGAAGTGCCGGAACTCCTGCCGCATCGCACCAATCTCGACACCATGGCCTTCGCCAGCGGCATACTGACGGTAGGCGTCTTCGATTCCGCCGTGGCCGGCGGGCCGATCGAGGTGTTGCGGGTGCGCGGCGAACCTCAGTCGGTCTGATCCGACGACGGTGCGACAGCCAGCACGGCATAGTGCGCCGTCGGCCCGCCCCCGACCACATCGCGGTCAGCCAGCCGCACCCAGACATGCGCCCTGGGACCCTGTGCGCCGTTGGATCGCGCACCGTAAAACAGCCGCGAAGCGAGGCCCCGACGGCGAAGCATGATTTGAGCGGCCAGGCCTTGCTGGAAACAGGCCGGCCGACCCGGCCAACGGCGCGCGGCGGCGCAAACCGCCCAGCCTACCCGATCCGCATCCGACGCCAGGCCGACGCCGCCAAGCGGCCAGGCGGCCAGACGCATCAAGGCTTTGAAGGACAGAAGACGTAGCGCCGCGCCGGTGAGGCCCAGCCAGATCAGGGCCTCGATCGCCAGCGCCCAATCGGCTTGGCCGTGGGTGGGCGGCGCGCGCCTCATTGATTTGAGCCGGACGCGCGCCGAACAAACCTGCCGGCCGCCGCCCCCCGCAGCAAGGCATAGCGATAGTCGGCGATGGCGACATCCCGGCTCCAGCCATCGACCGGCCAGTTGTCTGCCAAATGTTGAAGGCGGGGGAGGTCGATGAGGTCTTGCACCGGCGCGCAGGTTTTCAGCCTGTTGAGTTCCGCCTGTAATTGGGGCCGATCGACGGTTAATCCCTCGTGCCAATCCACGGCCTGATACCCGCGAGTCGGCGAGTCCAGCAGCGATTCCGGCAGACGATCGGCGAGCGCGCGGCGAGCCAGTGACCGTGGCCGCCCACCGACCAACAGTTCCTCGATCGGGATGGACTGGCAGAATTCAACCAGTCGCAAATCACCCAGCGGATCGCGCAGATCAATGCCCCATCGCGCCAGCGCCCCCTTGCCATAGGTGGCTGGGTCCCTCCAGGCTAAGGCGTCCAACCGCCGCTGGAACCGGTCTCGCCAACCGCGCTTCACCTCGGTCGGCCAGCGATCGGCCCGCAAGGCGCTGTGAGCCCCCGGCGCGCCGATCCGTTCGCCATTGAGCTGCCGCAGCCGCGTCCAGAGCGCGCGCGGCACGCGATCGCCGAAGCTCGCCGCGAACACGCCGCGCCAGCGGAGGGCGCCCGATCGCTGGAGAGCGCGGGCGTTTCGCCACCAATCCCCCAAACGGTGCAGATGGGCGAGATCCGCCAGGCCATCGACACCGTCATCGGTCAGTGTGAGATTGCCGTAGTCCCCCGTCAGCATGACCCGTATGCCGCGCGCGCCCGCGTCGCGATTGATGGCATTGCCCCAGACCTGGTTGCACGGGTTGAGCGTCGGTCGGCCATTGATCAGAGAGTCGCCGTCAAGATCATCCAAGGGCGAACGGATCCCCGACGCGATGCGAACATGCTCAATATTGCCATAGAGGGCCGCCACCTCGGCGGCGAGCACTCCCTCGTCACCATGCCGGCCTCTGGGCGCGGCAATGTCATAGCCAGGGCGGGGAACGGCTGTATAGGCGATCACCCGGCCTTGCATTGGGGCCAGAAGGCGGGCGGCAGTGGCCGCCACCGCCGCACTGTCCCACCCGGAACTGAGATGCGCGCCGACCGTGGCCTCGGCGCCGCGCAGCCGAACGCGGACGGCCTCGTCCAGGCGCTCGCGCAACGCCTCGACATAGTCCTCCGCCCGCGCCAATCGCAGGGTACGTCGCGCGGGCGTCCAATGGCGACGGGTGGTAAGGCCGCCGCGCGTCACCCTGACCGCCTGCCCGGGCTCTACACGCATGATGTCCTGGTAGAAACTGGCGGGACCTCGTTCCGGCGCCAGGGCCAGAAAGCCAGCCATTCGATCTTCGTCGATGGCGATCCGGGCGCCCGGCAAGGCGTGTAGGCCCATCGGCGTGGAAGCCCAGGCGAGTTCGCGGGCTGTGTGGCTGTAGTGAAGCGGCCGCTGGCCGATGGGATCGCGCGCCAGCCACACCGACTGGTCAGCGGCGTCCCACATGGCGAAGGCATAGTCCCCGACCAGGTGGCCGAAGCAATCGGCTTCCCAACGCTCCCAGGCCGCCAGCAAGAGGGCTGCATCACAGAGACCCCATGCGCGGCGGGGGTCGATGTCGAGCTCCGCCTGCAAGGCGGCGCGATTGTCTAGCCGGACATCGGCCACCATCACGCGCCGCGCTGCGGGGCCGGCGATCAGGGGTTGAGTGTCAAAGGCGTCTTCCGGAACCAAACGTGTCATCCGGCGACCCAGCGACACGCTGCCCCCATCCCAGATTCCCTCGCCGTCCGGCCCCAGCATGGCTTGCGCGCCCAGCATGCGCGCGCAGTCCCGCGCGGCATCAGGACCTCCTTCGAGCCGCCATATCCCCGCGATCGCCGACATTGCGCCCTAACGTCCGCCGACCGCGGCGACCACAAGCAAGCCTTCTGCGCGAAGATCCTCCAGC
>JAYUBD010000477.1:0-4480 GCA_043740995.1 Caulobacteraceae bacterium
GTGTCATCCCGGTTTTCGCCACCGGCGAAAGACCGGGACCCATCCAGCTCAGAGCCCGCCAGCCATCTGCGCCCGCAAGTCCGGATGCAGCGGCGGCAGCCCACCTGTCCCGCTACCTCGCTGAGTTCGATTTCCGTTACAACCATCGCGCCGGGCTGGGCGTGGATGACACCGCCCGCACCGACGAACTACTCCGCAACGTGGCTGGCAAGCGCCTCACCTATCGGCGGACTGGTGAAGGCGCGCACGCGTAAGCAGAAGGCCAAGAAGGTTCAGGCCAGCGCCGCAAAGCGGAAAAATTAAGGTTTGAGTAAGACTAGACTCACCTGAATATCGCTCACGGTGCTCTGCCCTTGAGCACTCAAGGCAAAGGGGCCGGGTTCAGAGCCGGCCCCTTCCTTGTAAACCGCCTGTCAGCGATTTGGTATCAGCTGGGGATGTATCCCCCGATTTCTACAATCGGTCAACACGCTGGCGGGTCCTACATAAGGACCGCTTTATGCGCTCGAAATACGTGACACCGGAGATCGCCGGTACAATCAAACTTGCCCGCAAGTTGGGCTACCAGTACCCGCCGATCGCGTCGTTTTTCGTGATCAATCAGGGCCGCATCGCGGACGTGATGAAGGGGCGTATGTTCCCCGAAGTCCCGCCCGCGATCGAGCTTCCGGCGGGCTTCCCGTCGCTAGCCTAGTCCTTGGGGCCGCCCCTCGGGGCGGCCTCATCCTTTGGCTTGTGCGGCGTGTGCGGCGTGTTCACCAGGTTGCGGAGCGTGGCCGCGAACACCTCGTCGGCATCGGGCAATTCATCGCGGGGTTCGGGGGCGGTTTCAGACATGTCGAAGCATAAACCTAGGACCTTCTTCCTTGCGCGGGAAGATGGCGTTCTACGCCCCCTCTTCAGCGTCAGGGAGAGGAAGCAGGACGGCGTTGTCATTTCGCCTGGGCTTGCACGGATGGAAGAGGCGCGCACCCCAGACAGGGCGCCGCGTGAGTTCAAAGAACGACACTACTCAGTGCACCCCACCAAGAACGGGGCGGAGACAATGATCACGCAAAAGACGGTGTACGCTACCGGCGCGGGTCGCCAATGCGTAGCCTACATTCACGAAACGTCCGACCGGCTACTCTGGCCGATCTATTCATTTCGGCAGTTCGCTTTTGCACCATCGAGCGCCGTTTTCGCTCCAGATCCCAAGCATAAATGGGGCACGATTGCCGACTACAACCAGCGCCGCGACACTCTCATTTACACCCTGTTCGTGGCATCCCTGGACTTCGACGATCAGGTTTTCAAAACCAAGGGTTATTGGTCACATCGAGTCAATTTTGAGCGATATGCCGTGTTTGCATTGGTCACATTCTTGCCCGCGCCCGCCGTAGACGTGGGGCGCTGGCGGTGGTTCTTCACGTCAACGCCGCGCGATGACGATTGCGATTACGGTGAGCGGCGACAGGTCCACGCGAAATCTTTTCGCGCTGAGGAGGCTGAGAAAATCCACAGGGAATGCTTTGGCTTCCTGGCCGGAGACATGGAGCGGCGAATATTAGCTGAGGCCCCCGACGCGCACGCCCGCTTCCCTGAATTAGACCGGCGCCTAAACACCATGAATGCGGAGCCGTTCGGGTCGTGTCCCGGGTGGTGGTGTAGCTGGGCGCTAGCAGCGCCGCTCGCGAAGCGCGCCCATCGCGGGGCGCCGTAGCGAGTGAGCGGCGCTGCGGTGGTCATCCGCAGTCTTCGGTAAGGTTGGGTTTGCGGACTCAACTTTTATCAAGGACCGAAGATGACCGACGAGATGATGGCCCTGCGCGGGCTGATGGAGAAGAGCCCCGACGCCGATTTGTTGCGCGAGATGATCGGCTTCGCGGCGACGCGGCTGATGGAGCTGGAGGTGGGCGGCCTGACGGGCGCCGCGCACGGCGAGAAGAGCCTGGAGCGGCTGGTCCAGCGCAACGGCTACCGCGACCGCGACTGGGAGACCCGGGCCGGGACGGTGGAGCTGCGCATCCCCAATCTCAGGAAGGGCAGCTACTTCCCGGGCTTCCTGGAACCGCGACGGCTGGCGGAGAAGGCGCTGACCGCGGTGATCCAGGAGGCCTACGTCCAGGGGATCTCGACGCGGTCGGTGGACGACCTGGTCAAGGCCATGGGCATGAGCGGCATCTCCAAGAGCCAGGTCTCCAGGCTGTGCGAGGAGATCGACGAGCGGGTGCACACCTTCCTGGACCGGCCGATCGAGGGCGACTGGCCCTACATCTGGATCGACGCCACCTATCTGAAGGTCCGCCAGAACGGCCGCATCGTTTCGGTGGCGGTGATCATCGCCGTCGGCGTCAACACAGACGGCCGGCGCGAGATTCTGGGCCTGGACATCGGGGTCTCCGAGGCCGCGACGTTCTGGATCGAGTTCCTGCGCAAGCTGACCCGGCGTGGCCTGCGGGGCGTGAAGCTGGTCATCTCCGACGCCCACGAGGGCATCAAGGCCGCCGTCTCCAGGGTGCTCTCCTGCACCTGGCAGCGCTGCCGGGTCCACTTCATGCGCAACGCCCTGGCCCACGCCGGCAAGACCCAGCGCCGGGTGGTCTCCGCCTTCGTCGGCACAGCCTTCGCCCAGGACGACGAGGCCGCCGCCAAGGCGCAATGGCGACAGGTCGCCGACCACTTAAGGCCCCGCGTCCCCAAGCTCGCCGGCTTCATGGACCAGGCTGAGACCGACGTGCTGGCCTACATGACCTTCCCCAAGGAGCACCGCACCAAGCTGCACTCCAACAATCCCATCGAGCGGCTCAACGGCGAGATCAAGCGACGCACTGAGGTCGTGGGCATCTTCCCCAACGAGGCCGCCATCGTCCGTCTGGTCGGCGCCATCCTGCTCGAACAGAACGACGAGTGGGCTGTCCAGCGTTCCCGATACATGACCCTGGAATCCGTCGCGCCATTGAGCGATGATCCCCTCGTCAGCCTGCCCGCCGTGGCCGTCTGACCAACCCCGGCATAGCCGGAGAGCGCGGTGATCACACCCGCTCAGTTACACCACGCGGTGGGACACGACCGCCGTTCGAATAGGGAGAACAGGCGGATCGCCAACTCGTAGCGAAGCTCATCCCTATCCTCCCAGGTCTCAATGATGTCGATGGCGGCGTTCATTGCCCCAATCATCGGCTTGGATCGGAAATCGAACCCGGCCGCCACCAGATGGCGCGCGGAAGCTGCGGCATCTTCGCCTAGACAAGAGGAAACTGACGCCTCTTCGGGCGCGGGCATCTCGTCCCTGTCGGGCTCTTGGCCCATCTGTCCTGGACGTTAAGGGCAGAAATATCAGTCACTCAGCAGCGCCGGCCTGTCTCGCGAATCGTAGTCTTGGTCGGGCTGCTTTGTCACGTATATCACTGCCCTTCAGAGATGGATGGGTCCCGGTCTTCGCCTTCGGCGAAACCTGGATGACGAAGGTTGGGGGAAGGCGATGCCAGCCCCGAGAACCAAGGACGTTCGGCCAGCCCTTCCTTCTTGGCTCGTCTGTCGAAAGCCCGAACGTCAACACGCTTACGTCCGCTTCTGACGCACCCACATGTTCCACTGCCCGCATGTTGGACACGCTGACCATCACCGAGGCTGAAGCGGCGGGACTCTGCGAGCTCGCGGCTCTCGACCTGGCCATGGCCCGCGACTTCGCCGCCCGCGCCCGGGCGGCGCAGGATCCGGAGGTCGCCAACGCCCTGGCCCGCACCTATCAGCGGATGGGGCGTTCCTACCGCCAGTCCCTGGCCCTGAAAGCCAGGCTGGCGCGCGAGATCGCCCAGGCCGCCAGCCTACCGCCGCCGCCACCCCCGCCGGTTCCCCGCGACGAGGCGCGCAGCGAGGCGCGGATCGCGGAGATCCGTGGACCCATGCACCGGGTTATCTGGGCCGAACACGAGCCGGCCGAGGGCGCCGATCCGGACGACGATGTCTCAGGCCATTACTTCGACCTGCTGGAAGAGCGGCTGGACGTCTATTCCCGCGACAACCGCTTTGGCCTCGAGCCGCTGGACGTCCATGTGGTGTCGCTCTGCCGCGCCATGGCCCTCGACCCGACCCTTGCCCGCCGCTGGCGCGAGCTTCCCGACCCGCCGGACGAGGCGTTCGACGCAGCCTCTACCGACCCCGCCTGGCGCGGCTCGGGGTAGGCGGCGCCCGCGCCGAAGGCGCTGCTCTATTCGACCGCCAAGCCGCCAAGACCGCCAAGGGCGCCCGGGAAACCTCAGGCGCCGCCAAACGCACGGCCTCTTGGCGTCCTTGGCGGCTTGGCGGTTCAAGAAGGCTGCGCCGCCGCGACGCTGGCGCGCACGCCGGCATCCGCCCTATGGTGGCGACGTTGCGAGGAGACCCCATGCTGCTGTCGGATCTGAAGGTTGTCGAATGGTCCACCTGGATTGCCGGGCCGGGCTGTGCGGCGGTGATGGCTGACTGGGGCGCCCAGGTGATCAAGATCGAGAGTTCG
>JAYUBD010000478.1:0-4452 GCA_043740995.1 Caulobacteraceae bacterium
CGTCTCGGAAAGGAACCGCGCGACATCGGGACCCGGCAGGGCGCGCTTGATGTAGCGCAGGCGCAGGTGGAGGGCGCCTGGCGTGCCGGCGATGTCGCGACCGGCGTCCCAGAGCCGCAAAGCGGCCGCGGTTTTCAGCGGGTTGACTGGCGTGGACGTTCGAAAGTCCCCACGCGGCGAGCCGCCGGCGCCCGTCGGCCGATTCTCGGCGTCCACGAGGCCTTGCTCGCGCAGATATGTAAGCGCTGCCGCCCAGTCGCCCTCCCCAAAGCACGTCACCACGAGGCGATCGCCCGCGAGCAACAGGGAAAGGGAGCGATCCGCGTGACTGTGGCCCGGATAAGGTACGTTGGCGCGGCGGCCGCCGTCGTAGACGTCGCCACCCAGAACCCTCACGATGTTGCGCAATGGCATGTCACGCCATGGTTCGCGTTCGAGCGGGGAGGGGGACCACGATCGCGAGACCGTGAGCGGTGCGGCGAAGATCGTGCTCCCGGGCCGACCAAAAGACCATCGCCGGGCGATCACCGACATTCCGGGCAGCCCAAAACTGGTCGCGGGCGAGTTTCGCGAGCCCCACGGCACGCGGGATGTCGCCTTGAGAGGGGCGATGGAAGGCGCCGCAGCGCGCAGACTGCTCGCGTTGTGTGTGGGGGTTAGGCATTGCGGAATCCTCAGGCCCGAGCCGGGATCTCCCCCGCTCTTCTGGACCAACCCGTCTCACCCGTCTTCCTTCTCCGCTTCGGCCGGGGCGCGCCGAAGGCTACTGACATCATTGACTGGATTCGCCGCCTTTGGTGCAGTTCGCAGAGGGTGCAACCGGCTCAACGCCCGCAGGGCGAGCAATTGCCGTCTTGGATATTTGACCAAACTCGTCGAATTTCTGGACAGTCAGATGATCGGCCAAGCGATCTGATCGGGCCAGTGGTCACGAATTTCGTGCGCCCCCAAGAATCTTTGCAACAGAGCCCGCTGGACAGTTCGATCGAAATTCGCTGATGAGCCAGCCAAGGTCATAACGCCGAAGCGTGCTATTCGTAATGCAGTGCGTCGATGGGATTGAGGTTGGCCGCCTTTCGGGCCGGGTAGAAGCCGAAGAAGATTCCCACCGCCACCGAAAAGCCGAAGCCGCCCAGCACTGCCGGAAGCGAGACCTGGACCGGCCAATGCGCCACCGCCGATATGGCGAGTGAGGCCAGGATCCCGAGCAGTATGCCCGCGACCCCGCCGGTCACGCTCAGCATCACCGATTCCACGAGGAACTGCAGCAGCACCTGAAGCCTGCGCGCGCCAATCGCCATACGGATTCCGATCTCCCGGGTCCGTTCGGTGACGGAAACCAGGAGGATGTTCATGATGCCGATGCCCCCGACGAGAAGGGAGATGGAGGCGACCATGGCCAGCAGGGCCGCCATGACCTGACTACTGCTTTGCTGGGCCTCGGCGATCTGGCTCAGGTTGCGGACGCTGAAGTCGTTGGGGAGCGCGGCCCCAATGCGGTGACGCCTGGCCAGAGTGGCCGTGACCTGCCGGATAGCGTTCGCGACCAGCTCCGGTCCGCCGGCCTGAACGTAGATGCTGTTGACGTGGCCGGTCATGCGCGGCCCGATGCCGAAGGCGCTGGGCGCCGGTGGATAGGTGGCGCTAACGATGTCCTGCGCCGCCTGCGGGGCGGCGACGCCCAGAACCTTGCGCTCCGCCGTGTTGAACGGGATCATCACGACGTCGTCCTGATCCTGTCCGAAGCCGGTCTGGCCCTTGGCCGCGAGCAGGCCAATCACGCGCATGGGCACCCCCTTAATCAGGATGACGGCCCCGATGGGGTCCTCGCCCGGCCCGAACAGGTTCTGGTAAACAGTCTGACCGATCAGGCAGACCGTGTCGGCCGAGGCGTTTTCCTGCTCGGTCATGCCGGCGCCTTCGGCGACGCGCCAGCTGACGATATCCATGTAGCTGGGCGTCACACCCTGGATGCTGGTGTTCCAGTTCTGATCGCCATAGCCGATCTGACCGGACTGCCGCGTCAGATAGCTGACCCGCTGGACGGCGGAATCTTCCCGCAGGATGACTTCGGCGTCGGCTACGCTGAGGCTCGAGGCGCTGCCGGCGCCGCCGCGAACGCCGCCGCCGCCTGCGGCCCCCGGCTGCACGACCACCATGTTGGTGCCCAGGCTTTCCAGCTGCTTCTTGACTGCGGCGCTGGCACCGTCGCCCACGGCAACCATGGCGATCAGGGCGGCCACGCCGATGAAGACCCCCAGCATGGTCAGCGCTGAGCGCAATTTGTTGCGCGCCAGGGCCTGAAGGGAGGCGGAGACGATCATCGTCAGAAAACCCAACTGTAGATCGGTGTCTTCGCGGTCCCGCGCGGCCGCCTCGGGAGACGCCGCCGGCGTCGTCGGGGGTTCCACCGCTTGGGCCGCGGTGCTCGCGATGGCTGGATCGGTCGAGACCGTGCCGAGCTGACGCTCGTCCGAGACGATCTTTCCATCGCGCATGACGATCATGCGCTCCGCGTAGGCGCCGATGTCCGTCTCGTGGGTGACCAGGACGACCGTCACGCCCTGCTCGCGATTGAGCTTACAAATGATGTCCATGATCTCGTGCGAGGTCTTGCTGTCGAGATTGCCGGTCGGCTCGTCCGCCAGCAGGAGGGCAGGCTGGTTGATCAGGGCCCGGGCCAGGGCGACCCGCTGTTGCTGCCCGCCCGAAAGCTGGCCCGGCGTGCTGCGTTCGCGGTCGGCCAGTCCAACCCCCGCGAGCCCGGCGCGCCCGCGGTCGCTGCGCTCCTTGGTGGACATGGAAGCGGCCCTTCCATAGAGCAGCGGCAGCACGACGTTTTCCAGCGCGCTGGTTCGCGCCAGCAGGTTGAAGCTTTGGAACACGAAGCCGATGCGGCGGCTTCGGATGCCGGCCAGTTGCGGCTCGGTCAAGTCGGCGACGTCACGGCCTTCGAAAATGTATTGACCGCTGGTCGGCCGATCAAGGCAACCGATGGCGTTCATCAGGGTGGATTTGCCCGACCCGGACGAACCCATGATGGCGACGAACTCACCGCGATTGATCGCCAGGTTCACGCCCTGAAGGGCGAGAACCGTGGTGTCGCCCAACTCGAAGGATCGCGTGATGTCGATCAGGTTGACGACGGCGTCGGTCATGCCGGGCGCCCGGGCTACAGCCGAAGCGAAGCGGCCGGCGACGCGCCGCGCTTCGCCGACTTGCCGTCCGCGACCGCGGAAATGACCACTTGGTCGCCGACCTTGAGATCGCCCGATTTGATTTCCGCAAAGGTGTCGTCGTCCAGCCCTACGGCGACTTGCGCGGCCGTCAGTTTTCCGTCCCGCTCCACCCAGACCACGCGTTGTCCGCGCCGCCCCGTCCGCGCGGCGTTCGCAGGCGTAAAGCGCAGGGCCTGCGAGGGAACCCGCACGATATTGCGCGCCTGGGCGATGGATATCTTGGTGGTCGCCGTCATGCCGGGCTTGAGCAACAGGTCGGGGTTAGCGACAGTGACGACGACATCGTAGGTGATGACGTTCTGGACACTGATGGGCGCCTGCCTGACCTGGGTCACGGTCCCCTTGAAGGTGTGTTTTGCGAAGGCGTCGACGGTGAAGCTGGCCCGGGCGCCGACGTGGGCGCCCGCGATGTCGGACTCGCTGACATTGGTGTCGACCTGCATTTTCGTCAGGTCTGCCGCAATCAGGAAGAGGGTGGGCGTCGAAAAGCTGGCGGCCACGGTCTGGCCGACGTTGACGTTGCGCGACACCACGGTCCCGTCCACCGGCGAGACGATGTTGGTATAGTTCAGATTGACCTGGGCGGCCTCGAGCGTGGCGGCCCTCTGATCGACCTGGGCGACGTCGAGACGAACGAGCGCCAGCGCCTGATCGTTGGCGTTGCGCGCAATATCGGCTGCGTCGCGAGAGGTCGAGTCTTCCTTCAGCAGGGTGTTCTCGCGCCGAAGGCTGATGGCCGTATAGGCTAGGTTGGCGCGATCCTTGACAACCTGCGCCCGAGCCGCCTCCAGATTGGCACGGTCTTCATCGACGATCGCCTGATAGGGCTTGGGGTCGATCTTGGCGCACAACTGACCGTTGTGGACGCGCGTGTTGTAGTCGCAGGAGAGCGACTGAATGGCGCCCGAGACATAGGTCCCGACCTGGACAGTCACGACGGGATTGACCGATCCACTGGCAGTGATGGTGGTGACCACATCGCCCCGGGTCACCGGAGCGGTAACATAGCGCACTGCGGGCGCTCGGTGGATGATCCAATACGTCATGCCGCCGCCGATCACCGCCGCGCCCGCGACGGCAACGCCGATGGTCTTCCAGCTGGGAAGTTTGATCATAGGGCGCTCCCCTTGGGCGTCCTAGGCCGTCGCCGCACAGATCTAAAACTGCGCGCCGCTCGACCCCCGCGACAGACAGGGAATCTACCTATGACGCT
>JAYUBD010000479.1:0-4447 GCA_043740995.1 Caulobacteraceae bacterium
GCCCGCCAGCGCGGGTCCTGAACATGCACGATCAGCGTGCGCCCGCCGCTCGCCCGGCGCACGGCGATGGCGTAGCCCGCCGAGCGTCGCCCACAACTGACCAGGAGGTCCGGCCACGGCGCGATCAGGGACTTGCGGCTCCACGGCCAAAGTCCGCTCACCGTCTTTTCGATCACATGGTCGGCCACGGCGGCCGCCAGACCGCGCGCCTGGGTCCGCATGCCCGTCTCCCCCGTGGTGACAGCCCAGGCGGTAAGAGTCATGCAGCGGGACCGCGTCGCGTTAAACAGGGTTGGCGCCGGCTGCAGGATTCGAACCCGCGACCTTCGCTTTACAAAAGCGCTGCTCTACCAACTGAGCTAAGCCGGCCGACCGGGGCTTATCGCCCACCCAACCGACCGCTGGCAACCACGGGTTTTTCGGGGACGCGGGGTTTGGGAGTTTTCACCGGACCATCCTATAAGCGCGGCTCGCTCACTCAAAGCCGCCTCATCGCACAAGAGGCCCTGAACATCGGCCGTCATGTCCCGCATCCTGATCACCTCCGCCCTGCCGTACATTAACGGCGTCAAGCATCTTGGCAATCTTGCGGGGTCGATGTTGCCGGCGGATGTCTATGCGCGTTTCCAGAGGGCCAGGGGCCAGGAGGTGCTCTATATCTGCGCCACCGATGAGCACGGAACGCCCGCCGAACTGGCCGCCGCCGCCACCGGCCAGAATGTCGCGGTCTATTGCGACGAACAACACCGCGTCCAGCACGATATCGGTCGCCGGTTCGGCCTGTCCTGGGATTGGTTCGGGCGATCCTCCTCGCCGCAAAACGCGCGTCTTACCCAGCATTTCGCCGATGTTCTGGAAGACAATGGCCTGATCGAGGAGCGTACGGATCGGCTGTTGTTTTCCATCGACGACAATCGGTTCCTGCCGGACCGGTACATTGAGGGGACGTGTCCGATCTGCGGATTCGCCAAGGCGCGCGGCGACCAGTGCGACAATTGCGGTTCGTTGTTGGATCCGATGGACCTCTTGGATCCCTATTCGGCGGTGTCCGGTTCACGGAATCTGGAAGTTCGGGAGACGCGGCATCTTTATCTGTTGCAGTCGCGCCTGCAAGGAGAGATCAGATTGTGGGTGGACGCCAGACAGGATTGGCCGACCCTGGCGCGATCCATCGCCTATAAGCATTTGGATGAGGGCCTGATCGATCGGGGCATCACCCGCGATCTGGCCTGGGGGGTGCCCGTGCGGCGGGGCGGCCAGCGGCGCAGCGGATTTGAAAACAAGGTCTTCTATGTCTGGTTCGACGCGCCGATCGAATATATCGGGGCCACCGAAGAATGGGCGGACGCCGGGGGCGGGGACTGGCGATCCTGGTGGCGCACCGACGAGGGGGCGTCCGACGTCCGCTATGTGCAATTCATGGGCAAGGACAATGTGGCCTTCCACACGGTCAGTTTCCCGGCGACCGTGCTCGGCTCGGGCGAACCGTGGAAGACGGTGGACACGCTCAAGGCCTTCAACTGGTTGAACTGGTATGGTGCGCGGTTTTCAACATCGAATCAGCGCGGCGTGTTCATGGACGCCGCCCTGGAGATCCTGCCCCCGGACTGCTGGCGTTGGTATCTGACCGCCAACAGTCCCGAGCATTCCGACAGCGCCTTCAGCTGGGAGCAACTGGTTGCGGCGGTGAACCGGGATCTGGCCGACGTGCTCGGCAATTTCGTCAACCGCATTATGAAGTTTTGTGAGAGCAGGTTCGACGGCGTGATTCCCGAGGGCGGCGCGCCTGGACCGTTGGAAGAGGCGCTGTTCGCGGATGTCTCGGACAAGCTGGCGGAGGTGACGGCGCAGTTCGAGGCGATCGAAATGCGCAAATCCGCCCAGGCCCTGCGGTCGCTCTGGGTGCTCGGCAACGAATATCTGCAGGTCGCCGCGCCGTGGACGGCGATCAAGACCGATCCGGCGCGGGCGGCGGTGATCGTGCGCACGGCCCTCAACCTGGTCGCGCTTTATGCCCGCGTCAGCGCGCCGGTGATTCCCTTCGCCTGCGAAGCAATCGCCGCCGGCGTGGGCGAGGCTTTCCCAACGGCTTGGCCGACGTTGGACGCGCGGTCGGAGCTTGATCGTTTGCCCGCCGGCCGCAGGATCGTCACGCCGGACGTGCTGTTCAAGAAGATCGAGGAGGCCGACGTCGCGGCCTGGTCGGCGCGTTTTGGCGGGGCGCCGTAGCGCCACGACAAAGGGCGGAGCTTACCGTTTCCGGCTGACCTCATACATGGCGACCGCCGCGGCGGCGGAGACGTTGAGGCTTTCAAAACCGCCGGGCATCGGAATACTGGCCAGAGCGTCGCAGTGCTCGCGCACCAGTCGCCGCAGGCCTTCGCCCTCGGCGCCCAGCACCAGGACGGTAGGTTCACCCGAGAGACTGTTTTCCAGCGACTCCGCGGCGTCGCCGTCGAGGCCGACGGCGCGCCAGCCCGCCTGTTCAAGCTGTTCCAATGCGCGGGAGAGATTGACCTCCCGCGCATGGGGGATTTTGTCGATGCCTCCAGCGGCGGCCTTGGCCAGGGCGCCGGCCAGAGCCGGGGCGTGGCGGTCCTGCAGGATTATCCCCCGCGCCCCGAACGCCGCAGCGCTGCGAAAGATCGCCCCGACATTCTGGGGATCGGTGACTTGATCAAGCATGACCAAAAACCCTCGCGGGTCGGCGGCAAGATCATCCAGCGCCGTGGGTTCGATCAAGGGAATGCGCAGCGCGATACCCTGATGGGGCGCGCCTTGCGGGACAATCTGACCGATGGCCGCCGCTTCGACAATTTCCAGCGACTTGGCCGCGCGGGGATGATCACGCAGCATGTGCGCGCGATCGGCGGTGGCGAGAATCCGCTTGGCGGGCTCCCGGGCGGGATTGTCCAGAGCGGCCAGAACCGTGTGCCAACCCCATAGCCACTCGGCTTTGACATCCTCAAGCCGGCGACGATGGGCGGAGGAGGCGGCGTGTTCTGGCGATTCGGCGGCTCGCCTTTGGTCGGGGCGGGCGCGATCTCCGCGGTCGTTGCGTTGGCGTTGCGGGGCCACTATAAGACGCCCTCCATTTTTGGGGTCCACCTTGGACCTTGCGGCTGGCTCTTAGCACTTCTTTGCCACCAGACCGGAAGGGAATTGATCGAACGGCGGGCACAAGCTCGCCGGTCGAGGGCGCTGGAGATGGATCTAAGGAGACAGCGCGTTTGGGGGAATGTCCCGAGCGGCAAAGGGGGCGGACTGTAAATCCGCTGGCGTAGCCTTCGCAGGTTCGAGTCCTGCTTCCCCCACCACGCGCTGCCGACGAGCCTTTCGCCATGGGCGAGGGGCTCCACCGATCAACGGGCGCCGACGCGCCGATGTGGCGCGGGTATAGCACAAAGGTAGTGCAGCAGCCTTCCAAGCTGAGGATGCGGGTTCGATTCCCGCTACCCGCTCCAGATATCAGCCGCGCGGCCTGCACGGCTGAAAGTAACCGAGAATTTAGCTGCTCCCCGTGGCGGTCTGGGATAGCGTCATCAGAACGGGATGTAAGGGAACGGCCATGCGGCTTCTGGAGGTCTTCGGCACGGCGAGCGCGGCCATTCTGGTCGCCGGCTTCGCCTCGGCGGCGCCCGGCGTGCAGATACGCGGCGCGGCGGCGCGGGTGATCGTGATTCCCGAAGCAAGGCGGGATGTGGCGGTCACCATTGTGCGGGCCGTGCGGAAATTACCGCTCAAGGTGCGGACGTTCAATGGCACGGTGTTTATCAACGGCGATATAGGGCATCGCTCGCATGGATGCCTGACCGCCAACGGTCTGCGGACGGTGGGGATTTGGGGTCGCGGCGCGGTCGCCTATAAGGATCTACCGCAGATCGTCATTCGCACCCCGATGGATGTGCGGATCTCCGCCGGCGAAGCGGTGTTCGGTGATGTCGGACGCTCCCACAGCCTGGATCTCACCAATCAGGGCTGCGGCGCCTGGACCATTGCCAATGTCGCGGAACGGCTGCGTGTGGATCAAGCCGGGTCGGGTGATGCGCGGGCGGGTGATGCGGGAACGGCGGAATTGAGCGTCGCCGGGTCGGGAAACGTGAGCATCCAAACCATCCGCGGCGGCGGCACAGCGGTATCCAGCGGCTCGGGTGACATCACCGTCGCCTCGCTTTCCGGACCGCTCGACGCCCGTATTGCGGGATCGGGCGACATCCGCGTTTTGGCGGGGCGGATCAGCCATATGACAGCCTCGGTCGCCGGTTCAGGCGATGTGTCGTTCGGCGGGACCGCCCAGAGCCTGAATGCCTCGATCGCCGGCTCGGGCGGCGTCCGGGTCGCCCGGGTCAACGGTTCGGTCACCAAGCAGGTGTTTGGTTCGGGGGAGGTGAGGGTCGGTCGCTAAGCGCCGGACCGGCGGCCGGTTTAATCCCGCCTTTCGAGCCCG